>CAXHHE010000366.1:0-3730 GCA_964016365.1 uncultured Bacteriovorax sp.
CCTTCGTCGGCAGCGTCAGATGTGTATAAGAGACAGGCTCAGATCTTGAGATAAGATTTATATCTATATGTTTTTACTGTGTCAAGTAGGATTGTTTATAGGTGTTTTCTGTCAAAAATGGCGAAGTTTTGGGGCGCCCTTAGGGTAAGGGCGCGATAATATTACGTATTCCAAACCTACTGGCCAAGTAAACCCTTAGTTAGACCTTCGTCTAGAGGGTTAATAAACCACATATTCAGGATCGCATGAGAGAAAGCAGCATCGCCGGCCTTTGGGAAGCTTTTCCCAGCAAGTGTTAGCACTACACCGTCAGGAAGGAAGGTGAAGACCATTCTTTCGCCTTTTTTAATGTCGGTGAAGTTGTTGTTGAAAGCTTCAAAAGTAGAAAGCATATTTTTGTATGTTTCTTTATTAGCGCCTTCAAAAGCTTCTTTATAAGTCTTTTTAAGATCTTTTGCATCTACGTCGCGAACAAATTGCATAGTGATTTGTTTCGGTTCATTTGTGCCCAGGAATGCTCCTGAGTTTGTTGTTTTTGCCGTCAGGTAAAGGGCCCCGTAATAAACTTTGATTTTTAAGAATGTCGCTTTTCTGATTCCCACTCCGTTAAGCACTAATTCTTTTCCTGCAACAGTGACTTTGTCATCAAAGACAATAGAGTCAACTGTCAGGGCGTGCGCACTTACAGAAAACAGGGTTACAAGTCCTAGAACTAAACTTCTCATTTCAACTTTCCTTGTTAGAGTTTCTTAAACAATTCTGCTTCACTCTGAAGGGCATTGTAAAGTTTGGAAAAAGGCAAAAAAAAAGCCTGCGATTTACGCAGGCCCTGTGTGATCATTTTAAAAAAAAGAAATTATCCTCTAACAACAGAACGCTTGTTTTGAGCAAGTTCTTTCTTTCTGATACGGATTGAAGTTGGAGTTACTTCTACCCATTCATCGTTGTCGATCCAGTCTAGTGCCCATTCAAGAGTTCTTGGAGCGATAGGTGGAAGAGTGATGTTTTCATCTTTACCAGCTGTTCTTACTGACGATAAGTGCTTTTCACGAACAGCGTTTACGTTTGTATCGTTTGGACGAGTGTGTTCACCGATAACTTGTCCTTCGTACGTCGGTTCTCCCGGTACTACGAATTGTCTACCAACACTTAGAAGGTTGAATAGTGCATACGGAGTCATTTTTCCAAGACGGTCAGAGATGATTGCACCGTTTTGACGGGCAAGCATTTCTCCTACGAATGGACGGTATCCTAGGAATTCAGAAGACATTAAACCAGCACCTCTTGTGTCTGTTAAGAACACACCACGGTAACCAATTAATCCTCTTGAAGGAATGATGAACTCAACTCTTGTTCTATCTTCTCCAAGTGGCATCATGTTTTCCATGATCCCTTTTCTGATAGATAGTTTTTCAGTAATTGGCCCAGTTGCATCTGAAGGAATATCAAGAACCACTTTTTCGAATGGCTCTAGTTTTGATCCGTCTTCAGCTGTTTGGAAAAGTACCTGTGGACGACCAACCATGAACTCGAATCCCTTACGACGAAGTTCTTCGAATACGATTGCTAGCTGAAGTTCACCTCTTCCTTTTAGGATGTAAACTTTTGGATCGTCAGTTGGTTCATATTGAAGAGCAACGTTTGTTCTAACAGAATCTTCTAGGAATTCTTCTAGTTTTCTTGAAGTTAAGTATTCACCTTCTTGTCCTGATAGAGGAGAAGTTGATACTGATACCTGAACCCCTACAGTTGGTGGTTCAACAGTAATACGTGGAAGTGGCTCGATCTTAGTTGTTGAAACAACAGTGTCACCAATTTTTGCGTTAGTGATACCGGCGATTGTAACGATCTCACCTGCGCGAGCTTCATCAACATCGATGTTTCTTAGAGCTGAGAACTCTTGAATAGCTGTAATTTTGTATGACTTGTTTTTTCCTTCGATATCACAAAGTGTGTAGTTACCGTTTTTCTTGATAATACCTCTTTGAATTCTTCCGATAACTAATGGCCCCAGGTAGTTTGAGTATCCAAGGTTTGTTACTAGAAGCTGAAGGTCTTCACCTTGAGCAACTTGTGGTTCTGGATAGAAATCAGAAACCATGAAGTCTAGGATAGGGTGAACGTCAGTTCTAACGACTTTTGGATCGTGAGTTGCCCATCCAGATCTCGCAGAAGCGTAAAGGATAGGTACATCTAGATCGAAATCAGTGATATTTAATTGATCTGCCATTTCCAGGAAAAGGTTTTCAATATCATTTTTAACTTCTTCAATTCTTTCATCTGGTCTGTCGATTTTGTTGATAACAACAGAAATCTTGATTCCTCTTTCCATCGCCTTTTGAAGAACGAAACGAGTTTGAGGAAGTGGCCCTTCAGAAGCATCTACCAGAAGTAGAACCCCATCAACCATCATTAGCGAACGTTCAACTTCTCCACCGAAGTCGGCGTGACCTGGAGTATCCAGAAGGTTAATTTTTGTGTCTTTCCAAATGAACGCACAGTTCTTTGCTGTAATTGTGATCCCGCGTTCCTTTTCGATATCGCCTGAGTCCATTACACGTTCAGCAACTTGCTCGCGCTCGTCAAACGTATTTGATTGCTTTAAAAGACAATCAACCATTGTTGTTTTACCGTGGTCAACGTGAGCTACGACGGCAATGTTTTTTAGTTTTGAGTAATTCTTAGACATAGAAGGCTAATCCTTGGTTTATGGCATGGTCAAAATTTATAATGAATTTTGGGAGACTTTAGCATAAGATGGCCCCTATAGCGAGAACACAATGATACAGGCCAAAAATTTATCCAAACATTTCGGTGCACAAGAGTTATTCAGTAATGTCAGTTTCCAGTTAGGACCAAGAGAAAGAGTCGGTCTGGTTGGAAGAAATGGCTCGGGTAAATCGACACTTTTTAAACTAATTCTCGGAGAGTTATCTGCTGATGGGGGAGAAATCTCTATCCCAAAAGGCTATAGACTCGGTGCCCTTGAACAACATATTCACTTTACTAAGCCGACTGTTTTAGAAGAATGCATCCAGGTTTTAAACCCGGAGGACTTTAAAGAACACGAGGCCGAGAAAATTCTTTTTGGTCTGGGATTCACTGAAACCGACCTCGAGCGCGATCCCAAGAGCTTTTCAGGTGGTTATCAAATCAGGATCAACCTGACAAAGGTACTACTGCAGTCTCCGGATCTATTGCTTCTGGATGAGCCTACCAACTACCTCGACATCGTCAGTATGAGATGGCTTAAAAGCTTTTTAAAAAATTTTCCTGGGGAAATCATGCTCATCACCCACGACCGCGAGTTCATGGATGATGTTGTGACTCACACGATGGGGCTTCACCGCCAACAATTAAAGAAAATCAAAGGCGACACCGCGAAGTTTTATGAACAGATTCTTCAAGACGAAGAAATGTATGAAAAGACGCGCGAAAATTTAGATAAAAAACGCAAAGAGATGGAAGCTTTTATCGAGAGATTTAAAGCGAAAGCTTCTAAAGCGGCCCAGGCGCAATCGAGAGTGAAAGCGCTGGAGAAAATGAGCTCAATGGACAAGCTTGCAGACGTCGATTCGCTGGGCTTTAAGTTCCGTTTTGTGGAATGTCCGGGAAAGCAAATCGCCGAAGTCAAACATCTAAGTTTTCACTATGAAGGAAAAGAAGAAAATCTCTTTCACAACCCTGTCTCTTATACACATCTGACGCTGCCGACGAAGGCTTCTGTGTA
>CAXHHE010000367.1:0-3719 GCA_964016365.1 uncultured Bacteriovorax sp.
CGATAACTGAGCGTCTCGTGGGCTCGGAGATGTGTATAAGAGACAGAACATCATCGACTCCGCTCCGCTGACAACAACTAGCAAGTCATCGCCTTTATCGCTTTTAATGGCCGAGACAATTCTGTCGATTTCTTGAAGTGATTCTTTCGCCAGGCTGATATCTTTCTTTTTAAGTGCATTTTGAAAATTAAAATCGCGGACCACAAAAACTGAACGCCGGTGATCTTTTGAATTCATCGACCAAAGCGTTCTAAAATTGTTTGAAAGACTTGAATAACAAATCCCTTTTTGGCATGAGCGATCATAATAAAGCCCCGGACGAACTGTTTCTTTTGATTGATCAGGTGAGTCCTGGTAGTGGAAAGTTTTTTGTGAGCCAATATCCGGCCCCATTCTATAGAAGCGCATTTTACCTAAATCGATCATTTTACTGTTTGAGCAACCTAACGATTTCTCTAAACTCTGCTCCACAGACGCTCCACTTTCCAAAACACTGACACTATAGCCAACGTCTTGCAGGAATTGCCATGAAGGAACGACGGTGTAATCTTCGCAAGTTCCTCTGATGTTTTTTGATCCTGTGATCTGCGACAAAAAGCTCTTACTCGCCTCAGGTCTTAGCTGGTACAGGTTAAAATTCCACATTTTACCTACGCAATCCACTTGTTCCAGGTTGGTTTTATGAGTGGCCTCTGCCACGTTAAAGCGCAGAAGCGGGATATGCTCTTCCGAAAAACCTGCAACCTGAATCCAGATAATATGGTCTGGCCTTTCCGAATACTCATGGGGCTCAAGATTTAATGTTTGTACTCTGGCGCATCCAAGGGCCGAAAGAGTGATGAGTAGAGCTAAAAATCTTTTCATAGGAACGCTTCCACTGATAGGGATAATAGATTTTTATTATGCCCTAATTAACTAAATTTCTCATTTAATTCTTTGTGATTCTCATCTATTCTATTCTGAGAACCACTTACATTTTATTACCGGATTAATTTGCTCGAGCATACTTAGGGGAGAAATTATGGGAGATGTTGCAACACTCGCCACCAGAGAAGTCATGTGGAATATTCCACACGCATTCAAAATCGTCATGTACATCATGTTCCTGACATCAATGGGATTTTTAATCAAAGGTTTTTATGACAAGTTGATGTTTGTCACTAAGGGCCAGGGAACGGATGGCCTTAAAGGTCTCCTGCCTGAAAAACTTCAGTGGGACAGATTTCTTCACACTTCTCTACTAACTGGAAAAGTTCCCCGTTTTAAATACGTTGGTCTTTTCCACAGTCTGATCTTCTACGGATTTTTTATTCTGTGGATTGCAACAGACATCGTTGCGGTTCACGCCGACACTCCTTTTAAAATTTATAAAGGAAACGTTTATATTATCGTTTCATTTCTTGCTGATGTTGCCGGAATCATGATCCTAGCTGGTCTTGCAATCGCTTACCACCGTCGCTACATCAAGCGCCCGGCTTACTTATCTGCAACAAGACCACAACAAGAACTTTTCATGTACTGGATGCTGATTGGTCTGGTTGTTCTTGGATACATGATTGAAGGTCTGCGTATTCTTGGAACGGGAATGCCGATCAACGAAGCGACATGGTCACCAGTAGGATGGGCCATTGCTCACTTCTTTAAAGCTTTCTCTTTCAATGACTCAACTCTAGCTCTTTTCTTTAGATCGCTTTGGATGATCCACATGATCAACACAATGGTGTTCATTGCTAGTATTGGGTACACAAAGTTCTCTCACATCTTCCTTCTGCCGCTTGCTTCTTTAGTGACTCCGGTAAGACGCGGAGCTGTTTTAAACCCAATGAACTTTGAAAATGAAAATGCTGAAACATTTGGTTTAGGAAAACTTTCTGAACTAACAATGAAAAACAACCTGGATCTTCTAACATGTGTTGAGTGTGGACGCTGTACTCAAGTATGTCCTGCCAATCTTGCTGGAAAAATCCTGGACCCTAAAAAGATCATTACAAAAACTCGCGATCTTGCTTTTGAAACTCAAGCTAAAGGTGAAAAAGACGCTGAGATCTGGGGCGACAATCCTATTTTCCAATCAAACGAACTTGATGCTTGTACGACTTGTGGTGCTTGTATGGAAGAGTGTCCAGCAAACATCGAACACGTCAATATCATCATGGAAGCTAAACGCTACAAAGCCCTGACTCTTGGAGACATTCCTCCAGCTGCTGCTGATGCTGTAAACAAAATCAAAAATCAAGGAAACCCTTGGGGGATTGCTCAACACGATCGCTTTAAATGGGCAGACGGACTTGATGTTCCAGTCATTGAAGCTGGTAAAAAAGTGGATTACCTATACTACGTTGGATGTGCTGGTTCATACGACGGCTCTAACCAAAAAGTAGTTAAAGACACAGTTGCTATGCTAAAAAAAGCAGGCGTGAGCTTCGCTGTTATGGGAAAAACTGAAAAATGTAACGGTGACCCTATTAGAAGATTTGGTGACGAGTATTCTTTCTATGAAATCGCCATTGAAAACATCGCCAACATGAGACAATACGAGTTCGGTAAAGTTGTTACCCACTGCCCTCACTGTCTACACACTATTGGAAAAGAATACGCTAAGTTTGAAGATGGTGCGTTTGAAACAGTTCACCACACTGAACTTCTGGCAGAACTGATTGACAAAGGTAAGCTATTTCCTGAAAAAGCGATCAACGAAGAACTTACTTTCCACGATCCATGTTATTTAGGCCGCCACCACGGTCAATATAATGCTCCTCGTGCGATCTTAAACTCTATTCAGGGTCTAAAGGTTAAAGAAATGGAGAGAAGCAAAGATAAGGCCCTATGCTGTGGTATGGGTGGAGGAAATATGTGGTACGAGCTTCCAGAAGGCGAGCACATTGCAAATAACCGACTTAAAGACATTGGTGAAAAAGAAGTTAACAAATTGGCTACGGCCTGTTCTTATTGTATGATTAACTTTAATTCATCAAAAGCTCACGTTAAGGAAACGGAAAACCTTGAAGTTGAAGATATCGCATCTATTCTGGCAAAATCAGTTTTATAAGATAGCTATGCTTATCGGCCTTACCTGTTTATCAGGTAAGGCCTTCTCTCAAGAGTCTTCTACTCCCGGAATCATTGAAAGCTTCGAGCGCCTCTTAGAACTTCATAAAGACCAATTCCAAAAAAATAAATCCCGTATTCAATCTAACTTAAAAGCTGTCTCCAATCTTTCTGGTTACACCGACGTTAAACTTGATCCACAATACGTGAAATCTATAATCCTTCACTCTGATGAGCGTTTCTTAAAATACGCTCAACAAGATGAGTGTAAATTTCTTTCCTCTCTGGAAACAAATCTGCTTAAAACGGCAGAAGGTAACATCGACAACATCCTGATTGAATACAAAAACAAAGATGGCTCGACTGATTCGGCCTCAATGTTAAAGGATGATTTTTTTGAACAAATTTATAAAAGAAAGTGTTTAAACAATCGCGAGTTCTCAATTCTCTTTAGTGAAATCAACGCTCAAAAGACAATTGAAGGAATCAAATTCAGCGTTCCTAAAAATAAGGCCGAGTGCTCAACCATTCACAACGAATGGCTGGCCAACCCATTTACACCTTATCTGTGCCGCATTCAGCAAGTCTTTAAAAAACCTGCTCTTAAAAGACAAGCTGATTACTACCTGTCTCTTATACACATCTCCGAGCCCACGAGACGCTCAGTTATC
>CAXHHE010000368.1:0-3719 GCA_964016365.1 uncultured Bacteriovorax sp.
CACAGAAGCCTTCGTCGGCAGCGTCAGATGTGTATAAGAGACAGATAAAAAAGCCTCATAGTACTATGAGGCTTTTTTTATTTTCTTCGACTGAGTTTTACTCTCTCTTCGTTTTTTCTCCATCATCAAGACTTCCCCATCCGCACCTTGAACGACTTCCAGCTTTTTAAAGCCGGCCTTTTCGTATGCTTTTTGTGCGCGCAGGTTTAGCACAGATGGATCCGTGATCACGCGAGTCGCTTTTTGATTAATCAGCAGCTCGTCCGAGAATTCCTTCACGAACATACTTCCCAATCCTTTATTGATAAATTCCGGAACAGCAATAAACTGATCAATCCCAAAGGTCTTGCCATCAACTTTATAAGACTGGATGTAGCCGATCGGCTTTCCCTGAAGCATAACCAGATAAGGAGTGACTTCCTCAGACTCGATAGCGCCTTTGTATTTTTCCTTAAATGATTCGTAGTCTTGAATGGTCTGCTCCGCCCAGTATCCCTGAAGGTGCGGCCTTTTCATCCACGAGTGTAGTAAGGGGAGGTCTTCATGAGCGAGTTTTTTAAATTCAAAATTTTTCATGATACTAAGATGGTATCACTTTTTTGGGCGTCAAGGTGACTCGTCTAGATAATTTCTAACCGGAGTTTATTGATCAAGAGCTGATCGCTTGATTTTGCTAGGATTTCTAATTCCGAGAAAAATTGCAGGTATTTTTCAACATCCTTTCTTTTCCACTTTTCACTAACAACCAAAATACTTTGGTCATATTTAGAGAGCTTCGCCTTTCCACGTAACTCATCCGGAAACAGTACTTTTGCCAGGTGCCCTTGCATGAAAGCAAACAGCGAACGAAGCCATTCATAGTCTTCATCCCCTTTTTTCAGCACTTCATTGAAAAACTTTTTTGGATTGTCGTTGAAGAGATCAATCAGTTCAAAAAAATCCCAGCGCTCTTTCTGCACTAATGTTTTTAATTCTTCGAGATTGATTTTTCCTTCGGGGAAATTGAGTTTAATTGTATCAATCACCCAGAAAAAAGATTCGAAGTTATGCTCTAAATGATCAAGCACAAAACGACTTACGTCTTGAGGAAGATTCACTTCGCGCGCCTTCTGGCAGAACTGCCAGATCTTCACTCCTTCCCAGAAGCGAGGCTCTTCAATTTCAAAGGCCAGTACTTCAGCTTTTTTAGCGAAGTCAGTAAACGTCTTTCCGCTCTTCGTGAAAAAGATCACCATAAAGCGCTCGCTCCAGTCGATCCCAGACTCCGTTAAAAGAGCGAGATTCGCGGCCTGGATATTTTCACCATTGATCACCTGGATATGATCAGTTGAGGAAAAGAAAGAAAGGTTTACAAAATGCTCTTCGATAAAATCGCGAGTCACTTCCACTCCGGAATACAGAGAGAAAGGAATATCTTTTTTAGGGAGGCGGTCTAAAAGAACGCGCTCAAGATAAGGATCTGAGACTAAAAAGGCATAGAGCCCCGGCCTTTTCGGATCGATAGTCATCGGGTGTTTTGGCAGAAAATCCCAAGGCAGTAGTTTAGAAAGCATTGAGAACAACCTGTCTGAAAGTTTTAGCAGCACTGATCGCTGTATCTTGCAGACTCTTTTCAAAGACACCTTTGTTTTTTACAAAGTTGGTCTTCCCTACAGCATTGGCCGTTGTCGTTTCACCAACTGCACGCGAGAACGACCCTGAGAGGTCAATAGTGTCCATTAAAACAACTTTTGGATTCACTTTCATGAATTGACCCATGTCAGTTGTTAAAAGCTGAATTTCTTCTTTCGAAGGGCGTTTAATTAAATACACTCTTAATGAAAATCTGTAGGTCGTTTGAACTGGATAATAAAATGGGCTTCGGTCACCAACTGACGATTTGATCGTATCATCAGTAAAGAGCGTTTGAGTTGTTTTGACTGCTTCATTGTAGTGATCGCGCGATTCAATTATACCAACCAACACGGCATCGGCCGCTTCGTTTTCCCCACTGAAAACGCGGAGTCCAGAATAATCGTTTAGGGTAAAGATGATTTCTTTGGTCATTGGTGCAGCGAGTTCGGGAATGACTGAGCGATTCACAAACATAGGCACTGCAATAGAACGAATATCGTAACCAATTAAGGGGTTGTTATTAGTATTGAAGTGATAACCGGCACAAGATGTGAGGGCCAAAAGCATAGCCAGAATAGAAAAAAATCGCACTTTCATGGCGAAAGTGTACCCTAAAAGCTATAATGCTAGAACCTTTTTTATGCTAAAAAAACTCTCACAATTCATCGATTTTGAAGGCTCTGCTCCCCGTAATAAACAGGAGCAAAGCAAACACGTGCAAATTGCTGATAGTTTCGATTTCATCAGCCTGATTAAGGCCTGGAAAGAAATCGCCGGCGACAAACTTTCTGAACATACGATTCCACTAAAAAATCAAAATGGCACACTCATCGTTCTCTCTAATCATTCGGCCTTCGCCAATGAATTGAGTTTTATGGAACTGCCTTTAAAAAAGAAGATCTTTGCCAAGTTCCCGTCGCTTGAAAAATCCATCAACAACATCAAGTTCATTGTCGACAGCACGCACTTTGACCGACAATACACACAGTTCATTGCCACGCCTGAAAAACAAAAGAAAAATGAAAACAGACTTCACCCGCACTCGCCGGAATTTAAGAAATTAAAAAGAGATGCGGATGAATTGTTTAAAGATATTGAAGACCAGGAGATCAGAGAAAAAATGATCTCGCTTTATATCCAATCAGGAAATTTTAAGCCCAGTTAATTTCAAGTGCTTTTTAATTTCTTCAATTTTGATTCCCTCGCGGATCACTTCAAACGAGTCCCCTTTATAAAAGACAATCGTCGATGATCTTCCTGAAAGATTGTGAGAGCTATCACCAAAAAGTTCTGCATCGGGTGCATGATCTTTTTGAAAAGCTTCAGCATCAGCAAAATTAATGATAGGAGGCTCGCCTGTGAGGTTTAAGCTCGTCGTAAAAAACGGCGCCTTCAGGGCATCAGAAATGTCTTTTAAAGCAGCATCATCCAGGCAGCGGACAGAGACAAATTCACTCTTTCCGGTCACCCATGAAGGAATAGAAATTTTAGAGATTTTTCTCGGAAGACCTAATGTTGATTCAAGCTTAAAATAGTTTCGAAGCCACGACACACTCATGAAATCCGGAAGATTAAAACTCTTATAAAGAGTATTTACGTCAGTAAACATAATGGATAAGGGTTTATCATCAGATGTTCTCTTAATAGCGGCAATGCGCTTATGAGCGGCCTCTGAATGGATTGAGGCGCCAATGCCCCACACTGTATCCGTTGGATAAATGAAAACGCTTTCTGAAGTTAATTTCATAAACTACACCGGTAGAGGTTTGTTTAGGATCTCTTTAAAGTAGAAGAAAACGGCCACAATGATTAAAACCAAGATGATCAGAATGAAAAAGATATAATTGTCGTTGCGCTTTTTTAAAGGCTCCGAGTGAGTATCTCTGTCTCTGTGGGCCACTTCTCTATTTGGATCCCTTTGAGCTGCCTTGGCACTTGCCTTAGGCTTGCGATCGTGAAGAAGCTTGCGGTCTTCTATCTGTAATTTTTCTTTTTTAGCTACGACATTCTTAACTTCGTGATGGTGGTGTTCAGCTTCAGGGGCCGCTGCTTTGGGCACATCAAGAGTCAGAGAAAAAGCGATATCATCAGAGACGCCCTCAAGC
>CAXHHE010000369.1:0-3716 GCA_964016365.1 uncultured Bacteriovorax sp.
GGGCTCGGAGATGTGTATAAGAGACAGCCTCTCTTTCACACCTTATTTTTAAAAAATCTATTTTAAACTAAAGCAATCAAATTACTTAAGTTCAACCTTAGCTCCAGCACCTTCAAGAGTTTTCTTGATTGCTTCAGCGTCAGCTTTTGAAAGACCTTCTTTAACAGTCTTTGGAGCACCTTCAACTAGATCTTTAGCTTCTTTTAGACCAAGACCAGTGATTGTACGGATTTCTTTAATTACGTTAATTTTCTTGTCTCCACCGTCAGCTAGAACAACTGTGAATTCAGTTTGTTCTTCAACTGCAGCAGCTGGACCAGCAGCACCAGCAACAGCAACAGGAGCTGCTGATACACCGAATTTTGTTTCTAGTTCTTTTACTAGGTTAGCTAGGTCAAGAACTGACATTTTAGAGATGTGCTCGATTAGTTGTTCATTAGTTACGCTCATATAAGTCTCCTATAAAATAAAAATTTAAAAAAATTGTAATTAAGCTAGTTCGCCTTTTTCTTTCTTCTCTTGGATAGCAAATAGTACTCTAGCAAAAGCAGAAACTGGTGCTAGGAATGTAGCTAGAAGAGTACCAAGCATTTGGTCTCTTGAAGGTAAATCCGCAAGTTGTTTCACTTGTGCTTTGTTTAACATTTGGCCATCAAGTACTCCACCTTTAAGATCCACAAGCTCTAAACTAGCTCCTGCTTCCTTTAAAGATTTTGCTACTGCTGCTGGGTCTTCGAACGCAAACGCAAGAGCGTGTGGTCCATGAAGATCAGCAACTAGAGCTTCAACAGGTGTCCCTGCTGCAGCTTTTTTGAAAAGCGTGTTTCTTGTAACAACCATTTTTCCGTTGTTATCGCGAACTGCTTTTCTTACGCTAACGGCATCATTTGATGTAATACCGATTAGGTTTGTAAGAAAGATTGCTTTAGCACGACCAATATCTGTTTTCAGATCTTGGATGATTGCATCTTTCTCCGAACGGTTAAGCATAAATCCTCCTATTAATATTTGGAGGGAGATTTGGGCAGGCTTTACAGTTAAACTTGGGTTAGAAATTTAACAGACCGACTTTCATCAATCCCTACAGTAAACTTTAATTAAACAGCGTTGAACGCTTCTACAGTGTCAATCTTGATCCCTGGACCCATAGTTGTACTAAGAGTTAGAGACTTAATGTATGTTCCTTTCGCTGAAGCTGGCTTAGCTTTTACGATTGCAGTAAGAACTGCAGAGTAGTTAGCTTTAAGTTGCTCAACAGTGAAAGAAGATTTCCCGATTGGAATATGAACGATACCTGTTTTCTCAGTTCTGTACTCAACCTTACCTGCTTTTTGCTCTTTTACAGCTCCAGCGATATCAGTTGTAACAGTTCCAAGTTTTGGGTTTGGCATTAAACCACGTGGCCCAAGAAGACGAGCAACTTTACCAAGCTTACTCATCATATCTGGAGATGCGATTACGCGGTCGAAATCTAGCCATCCACCAGCGATTTTTGTGATGATGTCATCTCCACCAGCGAAGTCAGCACCAGCAGCAGTAGCTTCATCAACTTTTGATCCTGAAGTGATCGCAACAACAGTTACAGATTTACCTGTACCAGATGGAAGAGCTAGAGCTCCTCTGATCATTTGATCAGCGTGACGTGGGTCAACCCCTAGTCTGAACGCTAGATCAACTGTTTCGTCGAATTTTGCTGATTTTGCTTCTTTAGCTAGTTTAATAGCTTCGTCAGATGAATAGACTTTAGTTCTATCGATCTTTTTTGCGGCTTCTGCGTAACGCTTTCCCGGCTTTTGCATAATATTCTCCTGTGGTCAAACGACTGTGAAGTCTCCCACTCTAATTTCCCGAAATTGGGATTTTTTTAATTAGTAATCTAGTTTTAGACCCATTGAACGGATTGATCCTTCGATCGTTCTCATTCCTGCTTCTTTTGATCCAGCAGTTAAGTCTACTTTTTTTGCTTCAACGATTTCTTCTACAGTCTTCTTTGGAACTTTTTTAGCCATAACTTCTGAACCTGGCTTTTGAGCTCCTCTTTCCAGTTTTAACTTATCTTTTAGAAGGTAAGTAGCTGGAGGAGTTTTTGTAACGAATGTAAACGATCTGTCAGAGTAAACTGTAATGATCGTTGGAAGAACAACACCGTTTTGTTGTTGAGTTTTTGCGTTGAAAGCCTTGCAAAACTCCATGATATTTACACCTTTTTGACCAAGAGCTGGTCCAATTGGTGGAGATGGGTTTGCTTTACCACCTGCGATTTGTAATTTAATGAAACCTGTTACTTTCTTAGCCATATAAACTCCTGCTTATCCCAACAAATATTTTTTATGAAATCTTCTCAACCTGAGTGAAGTCTAACTCTACTGGAGTCGGACGACCGAAGATTGAAACGTTAACTTTAATCTTACCTTTATCGCTTACTGCTTCGATTGTTCCTACGAAGTTAGCAAACGGCCCTTCAATAACCTTAACAGACTCACCTTCAGCAAAATTAACAGACGTACGTGGTTTTTTGAACCCGTCTTCCATTTGAGAAGTCATGTATGCAGCTTCCTCTTCTGTAATTGGAGCTGGTTTATCTAACGTTCCCCCAACAAAACCAGTGATTTTGTCAGTGCTTTTAACAAGGTGCCAAGTCTTATCATTCATGATCATCTTAATCAAGACGTAACCTGGAAAAAACTTCTTCTTGATGGTCTTCTTCTTCCCGTTGGCAGTTGTTACAACTGTTTCTTCAGGAACAAGGATCTCAGCGAAAAGATCAGTCATTTTATAGTTAACGATTCTCTCTTTAAGAGATTTTGTTACTTTGTTTTCTTGTCCAGTCTGAGCCTTAGCGATATACCATTTGAAATCTGGTGTATCACCCTTAGCTAGCTCAACATTATCGTGATTTGTTTCAGCCATAATTTTAGTTACCAATAGATGTTATTAATAAAGGAACTCTAATACTTTTTTGAAGATGAAATCTACAGATGTGAAGATTGCAGCTACAACAACAAGAGCGATCGCAATCCCTACTGTCATTTTCACTGTGGCATCTTTCGATGGCCATACAACTTTCACAAGCTCATTATAAACTTCTTGTAAGTATGTTGATGTTTCATTGTTCTTTAGAATGTAAATGAATGTTCCCAGACCCGTAACGAAACCAAGTCCTTGAGCAACTACACTGTAGTTAGAAATTTTTGTTTCTAAATCAAACCAGTCACCAAGTTGTCCTACGAATTTATAGACAACAAATCCTGCTAATGCTGATGCAATTACAACTAGAGCTGTAATCCATTTTCTTGAGTCTTCGCTCTTAATGATCGACATAGTTAACCTTTCTTTGGGATAAAAAAATTAGAGTCTAATAGATATGCAAGAAAAAACCCAATTTGTCTAGTGAGATTTGAAAGAATTCGGCGCGTTGCGGCCTGTTGGCCAAGACGATGGTTTAAAATGTGGCGGGTGCAGTAGGATTCGAACCTACAACCAAGTGATTTGGAATCACCTACTCTACCATTGGAGCTATACACCCATTGAGAAATTACTTCGAGATAAAAGCGGGCCGAATTTCTTCGGCCCGCATTGTAAACTTTGTAAGTTTAAGAATTGGCGAACTCTCAAACTAATTAGTAAAAACGCTTCGCGTTTTTTTGCCAATTAGTCGTTGATTTCAGCAACAGTTCCGGCACCAATCGTACGTCCACCTTCACGGATCGCGAAAC
>CAXHHE010000370.1:0-3702 GCA_964016365.1 uncultured Bacteriovorax sp.
GCCTTCGTCGGCAGCGTCAGATGTGTATAAGAGACAGTGTGTGTACGTATCCACCTTTGCGATCGAAAGTGATCGTGCGTGAGGTTTTATCGAAATTTGAAATTTTTAAACTGCAAAGCTCACTTAAACGAATCCCACCGTAATATAAAAGATATAAAATCAGGCGCTCATTTGTTCTAAAAGTTTGCTCTTCAATTTTTTTAAAATCTTCTTTCACAATCATCGTCGTCGGAGTGACGTCGACTTCTTTAAGAGTAATTGCGTGGATTTTACTTTTAACGGGGTTTTTTAAAAACTTGTTGGATGAATCTTCATGGGATTCTTTTAAATACTCAAAAAAGTTTTTTAAGCTCGATAAATGGCGTCTTCTTGATGAGACGCTCATGGCGTCCTGAAAAAAGAGGAGATATCTTTCGGTTCTTTTTTTAAAGACGGCCTTTCCGATGAGATTTTTAAACCAATTTAAAAATCCGCTGCTTTTTTCCGTCGATCCGTCGGGATTTCTCACGATTTCTTGGTGGACTTGGCCCCCATTTCCTAAAAACTCTTTATATTTCCCGATAATTTCGCCATTAACTTTCTCAATTTTGAGCTTCTGATCGTGCTCCAGCCACTGAAAAAATTTAAGCAAATCTGCTCTATAGTTTTTGATCGTGTGTTCCGATTTGTTTAATCGACGAAGATTTTGCAGGTATTCTTCCATCAAAAGATGCGATGGATTTTTAGGGATGATGTCTTTGTTTTGAGTGGTCGTCGTCAGTTCCAATCTTTTTAAATCCTTTTAAAATGATCGTCCGTAAAGCTAAAAAAGCTACATATAATTTATATTATATGTAGCTTTTGGAATTTAAGTCAAAGATATTGTTGGTTTTTTCTGTAATGGCTAATTTAAGCCCAAAATATCGTCCAACACTGTGTCTGAGTCGCGTGAATCTTTTGTCGCCTCGGTATTTTCCGCATTTTCCATATCGTGATCAGCGTCTGTCACGCGCAGGTCGTATGAACGGTCAGAAATTCGCGATTGAACGCGAGTTAATTCATTATATAGAGCGCGGTAGTTAAGCTTCCCATATTCGTAATCAACGGCTTTGATATCTTTGGCCGTCATTTCGATTTTTAAATACATCAGTTCTTCTAATTGCTCTTGTGGAAGTAAAGAGATCAGGAATCCAACTCCGATTTTGTCGAAGATTCCGTGCTCGTTAAGTTTTACCAACTTCTTAGTCATAATCTCAGAATCGTCTTCTTTGTTCTGAAGGATGGTGTAGATATCTTCGGCAAGATTGTGAAGACGCTCTTGTTTAATGAAGCGACCGATGAATAGGAAGTCTTTTAGACGCTCCCATGCCGTGTTTTCTTCACTATCATCAAGGATATGCTCTTTTTTCTTTTGAACTGTGTAAGCGATTAAGCGCTTGTCGATTTCAGCAAGGCTGTAGGTCTTAAGATAGTTGAACCCCTGGGCCTTAAGCACAAGTTGCATGTAAATGCGGGCGTCTTTTTTATCTGCACCTGACTTCCAGGCTTCAAGATCAATCTTGTCACCAAACATTGTTGGAACCTGTCCAATCATGAATTTCTGAACAAGTCTTTGCTCTTTTGAGCTTAGGAATTTATCTTTGCGCTCAAACGTTACACCGTAGTCAGGATTTTTTGCTCTGGTATTTTCAGAGTTTAGGCGAGGGATAAGCGCGAAGTTGTTTTGGAAGCTTTGGTCTTTAAGATCGAAGATCCATTTTCCAAATTTCTGCTCCATATACTTTGAGTATGTAGGGTAGAAGAATTCCAGGTTGTTTTCATCTTTATCAATGAACGTCACCTTACTTTCTGTGTAGGCCTTATCTTTTTTGTAGCTCATGAATAAAAGGGCCATCTTTAGCTTTTTTGTGTGCCCTTGGTAGTCTGTGAATCCTTTAAAGATTCTAGTGATACGACGATCTTTTGGGTCTAGCTTCTTGTCTGCTTCAAAAACTTTTTCCGCTTTCTCAAATGAAGACACAAGTTTGTCTTTTAGTTCTGAGGCATCAAGCTTTTTGATAACAACAACGTCTTTAAACTTTAGAGTTGTCTTTAGGATTTGGTCGTAAGCTTCTTTTGCTTCTGCATTTTTTAAATCGAAAACGTAGTCTACGATAAACTGCGCTCCAGGATTTACTGAATATCCCATTTGTACCAGGTCGCGGTCGAATAGGCGGTCGATTTGACGGTCAAGAATTCTCACTCCGAAGAATTTAAATGAAACACCTGCACCAGCTGTTGTTCCACGGTCGTATCCACGGCGAGAAATCATTTTTAAACGCACGTGAGTTGCATCAACTTTAAAGACCTGAACGATAAACTCTCCACTTAGAATCCAGTACACACCTGCATTTGCACTCACTACAACTGGAGTCACTGTTGAAGTTGAAGCACCCGCTTGAACAGCGATATTTAATGATGCTGGCATCGAAACGAAATCACCTGGCTCTAGATTTTTAAGAGCTAAATCAGCTGAGAGTGGAAGTCTTTTTGGACTGTATGGTAGGGCCTTTAGAGCGGCCTTTTTTTCTTTGAATTGTCTTACGAAGAAAAAGCTGTTTTGACGGTTAACTGAGAACGAAAATGGAAGCTCAACAAAATTCTCGACAATATCGCCAACGTTAATGTTCGCTTTTAAATCCCATTTATCAATTCTTGTATAGTATTGATCCTGATAAGAAGCTTCAACTTCATAACGGTATTTACCGGCGATGTTTACACCTTGAACGAGGTCAAAATCACCTAAGTCTGTGCTGAAGTTAATATCGAGATCAGCGACCTCTTCACGGATTTTTCCGGGAATATCCTTTTTCTCAAGATAATCGCCAAGGCCGGCATTGGCCGTTTGGGCGAAAGTGACAGTAAGAATCGACGCTAAAAATAGAGCTAATTTAAGCTGTTTCATAAAGTTTTCCTTCGAATGTATAGGGCATACTAACTCTTTGCGGCGCTGTGTGCCACGCTTGTAGGAGGAGTATGTATTTTTTACTATGTGGTGCGAGCGTCTTTTGATAAAATCTTTGAAGTCATGAGTTTATTAGACCCACTTCTAGCGATCGCCACCGATCCTTTAGCATTTTTTCAGTTCTTCGGCTACTGGGGGCTGGCCGCAATTTTGTTTGCGGAGGTCGGACTGTTTGGATTTTTCCTTCCCGGAGATTCTCTACTTTTAACCCTTGGCCTTATCTCGGCCAAAGGGGATATTGATATTAATGTGCTTATTCCGTCGCTTTTAACGGCCACCATCTTAGGGGATCACTTCAGCTACTTCCTGGGCCGTAAATTCGCTGATTGGACCAGAAGGAACATGAATAAGATTCTCCTTGAGGAAAAGCACCTGGAAATGGCCCACCAGTTCTATGTGAAGCATGGCGGGAAGACTATTCTCTTCTGTAAATTTATCGCATTCGTCCGTACCTTCGCCCCGTTCATCGCGGGGACCAGCAAAATGAACTACCTTAAATTCACTCTTTACGAGGTGGCGGGAGCCGTCATCTGGGTCGTGGGAATTGTAGGTGGAGCTCATTACCTTGGTAAAACAGTCGACTTTGACATCACAAAGTACTTCCATTACTTTGTCATTTTGTTGATTTTTTTGCTTATTTCGCCATTTTTCTTAAAATTCTTCAAGAATAAGCGATAATAGAATCATAAAATATTTATTGTGTAGAACTGTTAAATCAA
>CAXHHE010000371.1:0-3700 GCA_964016365.1 uncultured Bacteriovorax sp.
GGCATGCAGCTTAAAAGACAAAATAAAAAAGGGCGAGAAACTCTAGTCTCGCCCTTCTATAAAAAATTGAATTTTTTAAAATTTTAAAGTTTTTAGTCTAACAACTTTTAATTAAGGCCTTTCACTCAAGGACCTTTGTCTCTCGTCATCTGGCCAGTCCTCCTGAGGTGCTTGCCCGATCATCAATGAATGTCGGTTTAGAAAGCTAGAAAACGATTGAACGTCGTTACGGACCCAAAAACTCCTCCCAAAGACCTAACACCTTCTTCCAGCTAAATGTGCTCGCCACACACCGCCGACCCGTTCGTCTAACGAAGAAAGCCGTCTTTACCGTTTCGGCAACCTAAAAAACCATCAAGCACCATGATAATGCCCCTAAGGTCTTAAGCTTTGCTCTGATCCCCTTTCGAAAATCATCGCCCTTTTCCACGGGTTTATCCTAAAGACCCATACAGCCTAAGGACAGGTCTAATCTAACGCCTTGAATCATTTTTGTCAAGTAATTTTTACACGATTTTTTAGTGGCGGATTTTGGCCTTGATTTGATCGTAGAACTCTTTGAGTTCTTTAAGATCAACAGTGGCCGTGCCTTTTTTCCCAACGACAACGCCGGAAGCACAGTTCCCAATCCAGGCCGCTTCTTCGAGTGTAGCGCCTGCTAAAAGTGCCGATGTTAAAGCACTGATGGCCGTGTCTCCTGCCCCTGATACGTCGAAAACTTCGTTGGCCACAGTAGGAATCACTGTAAGCTCTCCGCCATTTTTTACGTCCATCAAGGCCATCCCGTCTCCACCAAGAGTGATGACGAGTTTATCGACTTCTAGTTTTTCAACCAGGATTTTTGCCATTTGTTCAACTTTCTTTTCTTTGTAACCAAGGCTCTCAACCATGGCGCGGGCCTCAGCTAAGTTTGGTTTTAAAAGATTGGCGCCTTTATAAAAAAGCGGAGGTGTCGATCTTCCCGGATCAACAGCAACTAACTTTCCTTTGCTCTTAAATTCAGCAATCAGGTGGGCAATAACATTTTTTGTCAGTGTCCCTTTAGCATAGTCTTCAATGATGACGGCCGAGTGAGTTTTTGAGAATTCATCAAAACGGCTCATTAATTTTTTTTCAGTGGCCTCATCAACATACTCGCTCGATTCGTAATCGATACGACAAATTTGTTGAGTGTTTGTTGTCACGCGCTCTTTAAAGATCGTCGGGCGACCTGAGCTTCTGACGATTCCCCAAGTATTAAGTTTTTCGTCTTCTAAAAGAGTATCGAACACAGCTGCATTCGTGTCTTCACCAACAACACCACAAAGAGTTGATTGAACCCCAAGCGTTTTTAAGTTGTGTGAGATGTTGGCTGCAAGACCAAGCTTTAGCCATTCTTTGGTTACTTCTAACACAGGCACTGGTGCCTCTGGAGAGATTCTTTTAACTTCTCCAAAAGTGTATTTATCAATCCCTACGTCTCCGACAACGATGATGGGAGAAAGAGCATTAAATTTTTGGGTGATTTCGTTAAAGCGTTCAAGAGTGATTAAATTTTTCATTATAATTCCATAATCGCTGTGGCCTCTCTGACCACATCTTCAACTTCAATTCTTCTCATACATTCAAAGTATGGGCACGCCCTTTCAGCGCATTTTTTAACTTCCCCGCAAATAACATCGGGTACTAAGATTCTGGTCTTTTCAGAATTCTTTGACAATGGCCCCCAACGAAGGGCCGATTGAATTTTAATTGGCGAGTATAACCCCACAACCGGCACACCTAAAACGGCCGCGATGTGAGTTGTCCCGGTACTCGGTCCGACAAACAGAGATGCCTGACTCAGGATGCTCATATAATGGCGAAGACCTTTTTTAACACCGTTAAAATAATAAATGCGGTTTTGCAGTGATTCGTTTTCTTTTTGGTCCAGGATTTCGCGCATGCCTTTTACATACAGGTCATCACTTGGTGTAAACGAAATCACAAATAGAAATTTTTCTGGAAATTTTTGTTCCAGTTTTAAAACCAGACGCCCGTAATTTCTTGGCGACCAATTTAGTGTATGGCCAGTCATTCCCGGGTGGATAAAAACCATTTTAAGTCCGGTGGTTTTTCCCTCGGCCTCAAGATCTTTATAAAAGTCCAGCATCCCCTCTCGCTTTTCGTCTTCACTCATCGAAATTTCCGGAGCGTACTTTTCCTTGTCTTGGTAATTGTAATCAATGCCCATTGGCGCCAGGAGATTTAAGTTGTACTCCATCTCATGCATGGTCACCATTGAGCGCTTCTGGCGAACACCTTTGTTCAAAAACAAATAAGTGTGCCATCTCGACTTTAATCCACCTCTAAAAGGAATCATTAAAAGCCAGGCGACAAAATTCGGCAGATAACCACCGCCCACAAAAAAATAATGAGTTGGTTTTACTTCACGGAAGATCTTTAAGATCTCATTGATCTTGATGTAAAAGCGGGCATTGCGATGATAAATTTTATAAGCGTCAACGTAAGGGTGATCTTTAAATACATCTGCCGTTTTGGCGGAAATGATAAAAACAACTTTCGCATTTGGATGTTTGTCTTTAATCATTTTCGCCATGGACATCGTGAGAATTGAATCGCCGATGGCATCTGATCTATTGATCAATACGTTCATGTGCTAGAACCCAGAGAAAACCCCAAGTGGGCCGCTCTAAACTTCACTTCATTAGATAGGATATTGATGATGTTATTGATGTCGAGTTCTGTTGTATCAAGCAACATAGCATCGTCAGCTTTTTTTAACGGCGCAACCACGCGGTTCATATCTGTTTCGTCGCGCTTTCTTACGTCGTCTTTAATCTGTTCAAGGGTAACAGAGTTATCTCCGCTTTGCTGAAGTTGCTTAAGTCTTCTTTCTGCTCTGATATCAACTGAAGCAGTGATAAAGAACTTGCAGAATGAATTCGGGAAAACCACTGTTCCGATATCACGGCCTTCCATCACACAAACTTTATTCATCGCCAGTGAGCGCTGGAAATCCAGAAGGTATTTTCTCACTGAAGGAAGTTGAGAGATGATTGAGGCCAGTTTTGAAACATGGTGCTCGCGGATTTTTTCAGTCAGGTCTACATCGTTGATGCGAATAAGACATGTCGATGAAACACCGTAATCCATTTTGATAGAATTTAAAAAATGAGTTAAGCCTACGCCTTCAACCAGTTCAATCTTTTGTTGATCAGCATAGAATCCCAGTGCGCGAAACATGGCACCAGTGTCGATATAAAGTACGCCTAGGGCGCGGGCAAGTTCCTTCGCAACTGTAGACTTTCCAGAACCAGAAGGTCCATCAATCGCAATGATCTTTGCAAACTCGTTATTTTGAGACATAGGGTTAATCGTCCAAGTGAAAATTTCAATCGTATAAATCTAGCAGACCGGCGTAATAAAAAAAGACGCTATGAACTAGTTGTAAGGAATTAAAAGAGATTATATTAGTGCGAAGAAGCCGTAAGAGTCTCTGAAGTAGAGTTGCTGAAGAGATCTACGATCTTCTCTTCAAGCTTTAAACCTTGCTCAGAATACACGTACGTTCCCTCGTATGGATGAGGACGATTTTTAATTGTAGCAGAGAAATTCTGCGCTAAAGTCACGTAACGGTCTTTAACTTTAACTAGATACGAGAAGTTGTTTACATCCTGTCTCTTATACACATCTGACGCTGCCGACGAAGGCTTCTGTG
>CAXHHE010000372.1:0-3698 GCA_964016365.1 uncultured Bacteriovorax sp.
AAGAGACAGGCTGAGGCCCGCACGTTCTGGATTTTAAGAAGGCTTCCGGTTGTCCGCAAATTTCTTCAAAACTAGTTCCCGCTGAATATGAATCCGGTGCAATTGGAATTATTTATGGCCTTAGATAAAGTCGGTGAGGCGATTTATAAAGAAGTCGAAAAGGCTTCGCTAGAGTTTGATCGCCCAATGACTCCGAAAGAAATTTATGCGGTGTTGGATGGTTTTTTTAAAGAAGACTTTGAGCTTTATAAGCGTTATAAGAAGGGTCAGGATGTGGTGAAACCGGTGTTTCACACGTATTTTCATCCGTAAAAAGGACCTCCTGTGAATGATTCTCTCGCTCGTGCTCTCCATGAATTAAAAAGCGGACGCTTTATTTTGGTGTGTGATTCTGAGTCCAGAGAAGATGAGGCGGACCTGATTATGGCCGCACAGTTTGCGGAAACTTCCCACGTTAATTTTATGATCAACAACTGCCGAGGCCTTATTTGTGTGCCGATGGCGGCCTCTATTGCTAAAAAACTCGATCTTCCATTAATGGTTCGCGAACACACCGGAACATTTGAGACGGCCTTCACTGTTTCAGTTGATGTAAAAAAAGGAACGCACACCGGGATTTCATCTCACGATCGTGCGCTTACTATCCGCGCTTTAAGTGATCCAAAAGCAGCTCCTCAAGACTTTGCTCGTCCAGGACATATCTTTCCTTTAATCGCCTGGGAAGAAGGTGTATTGGTGCGCCCAGGACACACGGAAGCTTCCGTAGATTTGATGAAACTCGCAGGCCTTTTACCGGTTGCCGTTTTATGTGAAACACTGGATGAAAACGGTGTCGCTTTAAAAGGTGCGCTTTTAAGAGAATTTGCGGCAAAGTTCAACATCCCCATCATTACGATAGAGGATTTGATCGCTTACAAAAAACAAAACTAATTAAGGTTTATTAAAGCTGTTTAAATAGGCATGAAGGGCCGGGATATCATCCTTTAGCTGAGGAAAGTCCGGCATAACTTCTGTGTCTCTTTTTGGTTTGTATCCAGGTGGATAACTGCGAGTAAGCACTCTTGCCGTGACTAATTCCAGGCTTGAGCCAGCAATCGCAGGGCCGATACTTCCATCAATCGTTGGATTGGGGTTATGGCAAGCGATACAGTTAGACATGAAGACGCCTTTTCCGCGCGCTTCAAGGCCTGAGAGAGGTTTTTGTGGTTCGCCTTTTTGGCACGAAATAAGTGAGAGGAGCATTGCCCCTCCCACCATAATAGAAAATGTTCTTTTCATTGATCTCTGCATTGATTTCAATATTACTTTGTTAGAAGTTCAATCGCCACGTAAAGGATCGCTGTTAGGAAGATCCCCATGTGAACAACACCTTTTACCGATGTGATCTTGATTGTATCTGTTTTCCCTTTTAGTGCGTTTAATTCAAGTAGACCAACGATAAGGATGATCACTAGAGCAAGAATTTTCCCGTTATAGTCTGGGTTAACGTTTGCTGGAAGGTGAGAAGCAGCTCCCATGAAAAATAGCATTGGAAGAGAAAATAGAGTGTTGTGTCTTGAAGCTAGACCTGCTTTTGCTCCTGCTGCAGCCGCTTCTGGAAGAGCTTGTCCACCAGCTGCTACTTGTTTTGCTGAAGCGATAACGATCTTTTGGTTAGGCCAGATAACAAGCCATACGTTTAAGAACATGATTGTCCCTAATAGGGCCCCAGTTGCGATGAATGCCCACCAAGAAGTCTGGAACATTGCTGATCCAAATCCGTGTCCTTTAAGTCCTAATAGAGTGACACCTGAAAGGAATGTGAAAAGAGCTCCGTAACGGAACCATGCAAGTGCGCGTGGAACTAGTGTTCTAACAGCTACACCACGAGATGATTTGATTTTTTCGTCAGCGTCTAGCTCTTTGAACCATTCACCTTGGATAAAGTTAAAATAGTAAAGAACGCCAATCCAGATGACGCCAGCAAAGTAGTGAATGTAGCGCAAGAATAGTTCAGCTCCCGGTGCTGTGAATAGTGAAAATGTCAAAGGTTACCCCCAAGTTAACAGTTAGAATTTATAAAGATTGTGTAAGTCCTATTCAAAGGGAATAGCTGACTAAAGTCAATGAATAATCATATTCCAATAGATCGTAGATTCCTGAGGTTTTTTTAAAAACTAAAAATAAGACTTCAGCTTAATAAAAAAGTCATTAGGGCGGAAAGGCTTAGTCACAAAATCATTCATCCCAATAGACTGAAGACTCGAGACACTTTCGGTCATAACGTCGGCCGAAAGGCCAATGATAGGGGTTTCCTTATTGAACTCGCGGATCTTTTTGGTGGCCTCAAATCCATCCATTAATGGCATGTGAAGATCCATCAAAATCAGGTCGTATTTAATGGCGCGGACGTGGTTAACAGCTTCAAGACCATTGATGGCAACATCGACCTTAAGGCCCCATTTCTCTAAGAATTTTTTCGTCACAATAATGTTAACCTGGTTATCTTCAACTAAAAGCACGCGCTGCCCTTGGAAGCTTTCCTGGATTTTTTGAGGAGAATTTGAAGTAACACTCATAGGCTGTTCCGATTTGATCGCGAAATGGATCGTAAAAACAAAAGTCGTTCCGGACTTAGGTCCGCTAGTGACATCGATTTTACCGTTTTGGATTTCCACCAGGCGTTTTGTAATCGCTAATCCTAGACCTGTTCCGCCATATTTTCTAGTATGATCGCTCTCGGCCTGGGTAAAATCTTTAAAAATCTCGCGCTGTTTGTCTTTATCGATACCAATTCCGGTATCTGACACTTTAAATTCAATGATACACGAATCTTCTTTTTTCTGTTTTAAACGAACATAGAGATTAACTTCGCCTTCGTTGGTGAATTTTAGCGAGTTACTTAGAAGATTATTAAGAATCTGGGTATTGCGGTATTCATCACCAATCACCAGGTCTGGCACCTTTTGATCAATCTCCATCGAAAGCTTCAGGTTTTTTTCCATGGCCTTCGGACGATGAATCTTTAAAACGTTCTCACAAAGTGACCTAAGACTAAAAACTTTTTTCTCTAAAACGATTTTTCCCGATTCAATTTTTGTGTAATCGAGAACTTCATTGACGATGTGGAGTAAGTTGTCTGCCGAATATTTAATCGTCTCCAGGTCTTCACGGATCTCTGATTTCGGATTTTCTTCCAGGATAATGTTGATCATCCCGATAACCCCGTTTAATGGAGTCCTGATTTCATGGGACATGGTCGAAAGGAAATTGGATTTCGCTCTGGCCGCATCTTCAGCAAGTTCTTTTGACTTGGTTAAATTCTGTTCGATTTTCTTTCTCTCGGAAATATCGCGCACAACCGCTTGATAGATGAATTTATCATTAACTTCAATATAGTGAAGGTGCATTTCCGCAAAGAAGGGGAGTGCTCCACGCAGGCAAAAACACTCAAATTTCACCATTTTTTTATACTTTACTTCGCGGACCTTATTCCTAAAGAGCTCTTTATCCTCTGTCGAATCCAGGTCGCGGATAGCGAAAAAATCATAAAGGGGAGAATTAATCAGGTCTTTTTTCGAACGCTTTCCAAAAAGAACTAAACTCTCCGGGTTACAGTCGATAATTTCATTATTATTGAATAAAATAACGGCGTCACTTGAGTTTTCAAAGAGCGAGTTAAAACGTTCTTCGGATTCTCTGAGCTCCTTCGTTTTACG
>CAXHHE010000373.1:0-3694 GCA_964016365.1 uncultured Bacteriovorax sp.
ACACAGAAGCCTTCGTCGGCAGCGTCAGATGTGTATAAGAGACAGGCATCAATTTTATCATCTTTTATCGTGTCATTTAATTCAGTGAGAATGGCGTGTGTGACCAGCTCTCCCATTGGATTGGGGATGGCACTTGAGCGGATATAGCTTTTTTTCGGAGTAAAAATAATTTCAGATGGATCTGTGGTCTGGCCCATGAGCTCAAAAGACTTTTTTCTCCACTGGTCAATGCGTTTTTTCCACTCTTTATTTTCAGTAATTTTCTCAGTAATGGTGATGACGTGATTGCCGGCAGGATTGGTCATTTTTACTTTTTTAAGTTTTGTATCAAAAGTAAACTCCATCAGTCCCAGGTTTTCTCCGTATGAACCAGTTTGATTAACCGGCACTCCATTGACGATGGCGAATTCTTGCTTGTGAGTGTGCCCGGAAACAAAAACATCCAGCCCTTTTAGTTTACTGGCCAGTTCGTGGCTTTCTTTTCCTCCTCCGTGCATTGATAAAATCACCAGGTCGACTTTTTTATCTCTTCTTAATTCGATAATGAGTTTATTTAAATGATCGGCAAGAGCGCCCAGTTTTTGCTTTGATTTTTCATCGTCAAATCCAATGAAATGAACATCGCCTCTTGTCGAACGACTCACCAGGCATCCATCTGGTCCCAGAATTCCTAAAAATCCTACGCGCAGATTGCCCCTGGGACTTTGAAATTCTTTAACCATGTAAGGTTTTACCAGATCGGGATTCTCCAGGTATTTTCTCAGAGGAGAATCGTGATTGACGTAAAGATTACTGGCGACAAGTGGAGTTTTACCTGGTGTCTCCAGCATCTTTTTGAGCATGATTTCCAGCCCGTCATTAAGCGGATCGAATTCGTGATTTCCGAAGGTCAAAAGATCGTACTTGTTTTCCATGAAAAACTGATATTCTGGAAAGTCTTTTAATGAAGAAACTCCAATCGCAGAAAAAATAGTTCCAGAGAAAAAATCCCCTGCATCTACACCGATGACGATTTCATCTTTTTTCTTCTCGCGCAACTCACTGATCACTGAAGTCAGGCGGGCAAATCCTCCGCGTCTTTCATAGGTTTCACCTGAAGGAACTTTGACTCCATCGAGATGGGAGTGAAGGTCATTGGTGTGAAAGACTGTAAAAGGGATTTCCGCTGAAAAGAGTGGAAGCGATAAAACGAAGAGGCTTAAGAGTGTTAATTTTTTCATGTTAAAACTCTACAAAAAAAGCCTATCTTTGCCTATGGGATTTATGGCATAGGCCTTGTAATAAGTGATGTTATAGGCAGGGGAAATCCCCTAAATATGAGGAATGAGAAAATGGATTTTTCTCTTTCTTAGACGGCTGTCAAAAAATGAGACACTTTATGCGTATTGCTCTTAAAACCATCTTTCTGGGAATGCTCCTTCTGGCACTGGCTGCCTGTGGGAGAAAAATCAACCCCGAAGCAGGTGGGGCCTTTGTGAGTGATTCTTTAAGTTATTTGCAGCTGGAAAATCAGTGTGCAAAAAATCAAATAGTACAGGAGCCGGTCAGTAGAGAAATAGCCTATATGTATGCTGATTTTCAGGCGCGTTTTCCCATGGCTTTTTTCTCTATTCCCGAGCGTTTTTACGACTATAAAATCCCGCTTATTATCAATGTCGATGATATGGAAAAAAAGCTCGCGGAGCTCAAGGCGATGGCCTTAGACGAAGCCGTGCTTAGTAAAAATCTCTCAGGCCTGGCCATTGATCTCTTTTATCTTTACCAGCACAGCATGAGATACGAAGGGCAGAAATGCCAGTTCGGAATGTTGATGAAAAAACAATTCAACGACACCAGACCTTACCTGGAAATGAAAGACTATTGCCGCGAAAAAGATTGCTCGCCAAAAACAATTGATGCCCTTACTGGTTCAGCGGCCCAGTTTGTTCAGGAGCGAGTAGTGAAAATGTGCAGGTCTTTTGACCCGAGTAATACTAATTGCCAGGCCCAGTACAATGTTCAAAGTAAGAATAGGAAAGTTTCAACGTTGTTAAGTCATTATCAAAAACGATTTGAAAAAGAGCGCTTCGATAAGCTTTTTGTGTTGAGAGGCTCGCACCTGAAATTCCAATGCGAACAGAATGAAGCACAGGCCGTGACAATGAACCTCAAGGTGTTAAGTAACGGATGGGATACTGAGAAACTTCGTGGAATGTTATCGTATGTCAGTCAGATGTGGACCCGCGGTTCTTTTAAATTAGCGATTGAAATAGTCGAGGAAAAGGGAAGCGATGTGATAGAAATTATCCCTACAAACGGCGGAATTTCTTACGTTCCCGATGAAGACAACACTCAGGTTTATTTGAGCCAATCTTTAGACGCAATCACGCAGAAAAAGGTGCTTGCCCACGAGTTTGGTCATGTTTTAGGTTTTCCGGATTGTTATACTGAATTTTACGATGGTCAAAAGAGTGATCTCGTATACTATGAGATTTCTGCCGAAGACACTAACATTATGTGCTCGCTAAAAAGTGGTGTGAGTGTGCCAGATAACTACCTTCAGATGCTTCGAGAGAAGTCTTGCGTCTTTAACTAAAAAAGAGCGATAATTAACCTATGACTGAACACAATCACCAACATGATGAAGAAGGTGGCACGGCCACCATCACTAAAAAGAAAGTACAACTTCCTAAGAAATATAAAGTCCTGTTACACAACGACGATTATACGACTATGGAGTTCGTTATTTTTATTCTGCAAAATGTTTTTCACAAACCACTTCCAGAAGCTGAAAGAATCATGATGGAAGTTCACAAAAAAGGAACTGGGATTTGTGGAGTCTACACCCACGAGATCGCGGAGAGTAAGGCGAGGAAAGTAGAGCGAATGGCCAAAGAGCACGCTCATCCTCTTTTATGTACGATCGAACCTGAATAAGGACGTCATTTATGAGCATTGGAAGCAATCGAAAAAGTAATCTAAGACTAGAGGCCATTATCAACTCAGCGGTCATCAAGGCCAACATCTTAAAGCATGAGTACCTCACGCTGGAAATTATGTTTAAGGCCATGTTGGAAGACGGCGAAGTGAGAAATATCCTGGAGAGCTGCGGAGTAAATCTCACACAGATGGAAAAAGAGCTCGATACTTTTATCACCGCTGAAGACAATTTCAGTTTGTTGTCGGAAGAGGCGATCGAAGAGCTTTCACGCAAACAATTTGTCGATACAGAATTAAGAGAATTGGCCCGTGAAAACGGCATCAGTTATCAACCTGAAATTTCCATGGGACTACAGCGTGTCATTCAGCGCGCTGCTATCCACGTCCAATCTTCTGGGAAAAAAGATATTTTAGGGGTGAACTTATTAGTGGCCCTTTTTAATGAGCCTGAAAGTTTTGTTTGCTACCTGCTTGAATCCCACGAAGTCGAAAAGTTTGATGTAGTCAAACTCATTGCTCATGGAGTGGACCGCTCTGTTAATACAGATTCGGGTCTGCATGAAACGATCCGCACTGAGTTGGGCGATATGCCAGAGAAAAAACAAAATGCGCTCGAAGAATACTGCACTAATTTAAATGAAGAAGTGGCCAAGGGAAGAATTGATCCGATTGTCGGACGAGAAAGTGAAATCGAGCGAGTTGCTCAGATTTTATCCCGCAGAAGAAAAAATACTGTCTCTTATACACATCTGACGCTGCCGACGAAGGCTTCTGT
>CAXHHE010000374.1:0-3675 GCA_964016365.1 uncultured Bacteriovorax sp.
AGATGAAGTGAAAGCTTATCTGCCAATGGTTCAAGACCGTATCATCGACATCACTTCTAAAATGGGAGCTGATGAACTCAACTCGCTTTCTGGAAAAATTCTTTTGGAAGACAGATTGAAGAGAGAGATCAACAAGTCTATGAAGAGACCTGTTGTAAAAAACATATTCTTTGCAAGTTTTATTGTTCAGTAGATCGAAAAAATGCGAAGCATTTTTATTTGTTTGAAAAACTGATGAGACTTACACCTTTTTCAAGAGTTCGAGCTACACAAAATAAAAGGCCCTCTTCCGAGGGCCTTTTTTGTATATAATTTTTTATTAAAAATTACTCTTCGTCGTTAGCTGAATCTTCTTCAGTCCAAGTAGCGTTCTTAGCATCGTCTGCCATTCCATCAAGATATTTCTTAACTTCTTCTTTCGTTACTTTGCCTTCAGCAATTAGTTTATCTCTTAAACGAACGTCCATTAATTTTTCTTGTAATGCTCTACTTAATCTCATGTATGCCTCATTTATGGTCTTATAAAAATTTTTTAGTTTACAGAAGGTAGCATCAAATCGGCCTATTGCCAATACTTAGGCGGCTTCTCTGAATCATCTTTCACAATTGTGAGCTTTGCCTTGCTCTTAGGCCTAGATCTCATCTGCGTCATTTGGCCCATTTTATCTGAAAGCGCTCTGAAATTACGGTGAGAGATCACAATCATGAAGACATAGGCCGAAGCAATCGCCCCTAATTGACCCCATGCTCCAACACCCGTCGGGCTGGCGATTCCTTGATAAAGTGAGATCACAACCAGGATCATGCAGAAGTATTTAGCTTTAACCGGGATGAGCATAAGGAAAGAAAAAATGCGATCCGGGTAAATTACAGCGTAGGCCAAACACAGGGCCCCTACGATTCCTGAAAGACCTGTCAGTGGGAAAGAAAAGATCACACTGCTTTGGAAAAAGATTCCAACGACTAAAAGGTAAAGAAGAGCTCCACCTAAAATCGTTGTTAAAATAAAACTTAAATAGCGTTTTGTTCCCCAGTTTGATTCAAACTCTGAACCCATTAACCAAAGCATCAAGCAATTTAAAATCACTTCAATGATTGAGTTAGATAAAAAAGGATAGGTCAACAAGCTGTAGATGTGTCCGTGAAAAACTCTCTCAGCTGAAAGACCAAGCATACTTCCTAGTCCAATTCCACCAGCTCTTGCCAGGATAAAATCCAGGATAAAAAGCACGCTGGATAAAATGATCAAGGCCTTATTGACCAGAGAAAGTTTGGGAAGATAGATTTGAGACTGCATATTCATAAATCAAAAATCCTAAGATTGTTTTGTGGCGATTTCAATTAAAACACCACCAGTTGATTTCGGGTGAATAAAATTCACCAGGCAATTATTGGCCCCTGGAACTGGTTTTTCATAAATCATTTTGTATCCGTTTGCGATCATCTCTTCGGTTTTTTTCGCGACATCAGGAACCATAAAACTCATATGGTGAATTCCTTCCCCATTTTTTTCGATGAATTTCTGAATTGGTCCTTCGCCGTTAATCGGACACACCAGCTCGATATGAGCGTGTTCGTCGACGTGAGCAAACGCAGTTGTCACTTGCTGAGAAGGAACTTCTTCTCTGAGAGGATTAAAAGTAAGGCCCAGGTCTTCCCACACTTTTTGAGCGCGGTCTAAGTTAGAGACAGCAATGGCCACGTGATCTAGATAACAGTCTTTATTAAACATTTTTTATGCCTTTTCATTGTTTACGACTGCTCTATTTTAGAGAGTGAATCCCTATGGGTCAACTGCTTGTGAACAGTCGGTAGGGTCAAAGGCCGGAATCGCCGGAACTGCAGGCGGAATACAGTAACCCGCAGTACACTCACCGTATGTTTCCACTGCTGGACAACGAAGTGTACAGGCCTGTGTTCCATCGGCATTTGTTCCGTTCTTCACGATTCTACAAGTTGCAACATACTCAGGTTTACAAAACTCGCGAGACACGCAACGCTGACCTGCTGTTTTGCTACAAAGAACCGGAGTTGTTCCGTTTGGATTGTGAGGCTGGCAAGAACCAGTTGATTGGTTACAACATAAACTTGAACACTCAAAGTCAGACGAACATACATCACCCACTGGACGGTTTCCGTTAACCGGAGTCTGGTCCACGCACTGAGTGACAAGTTCTTTAGACCAACAACGAGAGTTGAAACAACACTCATCAGATCCACATGTTGAAGAAGATTCACAACGCTTGAAGTTTGAAGTTAAAACTTCTTTTCCTTCGCTATCAACTGTTGAAGCTTTTACTAGCTGAAGCTTGATTGTTCTATCCGTTGTAATATTAACTTCCGCTCCATCTTTCATATAAAAGACTTCAATTGACCCGTTAACATTACAAGAGCCAACGTTCTCAGCAGTTGTCACATCATATTGCATAACACGAAGGTTACACCCGTCGACATACTTTGATGTCCCCGTTGAATCGGCCACTAATGTGCTTCTTAAACCAAAACGAGATGATGATCCAAAATAACGAACATCCTGGTTGAGTTTAACTTTCCCGGCGCGCGGGAATAATAAAGACCTGAATCCGGTGTATGGATCAAGTGTAGAGTTTGTCGTTTCAAAGAGACCTTTTGAGCTGTTGAAAATCGCGTTCCCGGTAATCTTCCATGCCGATGGGTTGATTGCGCGGTATGGACCTCTGTATCTCATTCCTAAAATAAGGTCATTGTAGTTAAGACCTGTCAGCGTTTGAGCAAAAAGATCATTGAATCCAAGGTAGTCTTCATAATCTGGAAGACACATTGAGTTTGCAGAAGTCGCTAGTGTCGGGCTTCTTGTCCCACTTCCCACTGTCCAGATTTGCGGACGAGTTGGAATGGTTGTCAGTCCAGTTGAAGAGTCATACATCGTTGCATCTGTCACTTTGGCATAAGCGTATAGACACTTATCACCTGCTTGTGAACATGTTGCGTTTGTCGATGTTGATGAATCAAATGTCGGGTCATCTTCCAGAGTCAAGCCACGGCAGTACAGACCGCCATCGCGGTTATTTTGAACGACTTCCTTTTCAGTTCCATCGCTATTAAGGGCCGTGTAATCGTTGTAGTCAAACAGGTCATAACCCAAACGCATTTTACTAAACGGTTTTGAGTTCATATCAACAACTAGAACTTGAATGTCTGTTTGTGGGACGATCCCCGGCGCACGCGCAATCGTGGCATCAAGCACGACAGATTGTTTATCAAGACCAAAGTTGAAGCGCACCTTTACCAGTTTATTTTGAAGGGCCCCGACGTTTAGTCCGGCCAGGTAAAGATTCCCCTTATAGTTTTTTGGGATTGTTAGTTTCTTTTTGTATGTACCTTCGAATGGGTCAACTAAGTGTGAGAGCTCAACCTTCACTGATTGCAGAGTTGTATCACTAGATCCAACACCTGATCCGTTTGGCAGAGAGCCTGAACCACTTCCCGATCCCCCTGTCCCAGTCAGACCTGAGCCTGTAAGAGTTTTTTTGGCCCTTACACCAGAGTTTTCAATACATGATGTAAGCAGGAGCCCCCCTAACATCACGAGGAGTGGAAAACGCTTAATTAAATTGTGAGAGAAAGTCTTAGTTCCCATACTTAACTTCCTGTCTCTTATACACATCTCCGAGCCCACGAGACGCTCAGTTATCT
>CAXHHE010000375.1:0-3674 GCA_964016365.1 uncultured Bacteriovorax sp.
CACAGAAGCCTTCGTCGGCAGCGTCAGATGTGTATAAGAGACAGGTGCTAGTGGGTATGCCACGCGAACTGTCTTTTGGTCAGCGTCTTTTAGAATCGAGTTATTGATCTTATCAAAGTGACGTCCTTCAACTGCATCCCCCGAAGTTAATGGAGACACAACTCTTAGAGCTGATCTGTATACTGTGCTTAGAGCAGTGTTAACTGATCCTTGAACTGCACCTTTAATTGTTACGATACTTCTAGCTGGAATGCTTGGAAGTTTTACTGACTGTCCACCTTCTAAGATCACAGATAAGTTAGCTGCATCTTTAAATCCGAAGTTTCTTAAAACTACGTTGTGGTTTGTTGTCTCACCTGGCTGGAATACACCATCAAGAAGAGCTACACCTTTAATACCACCATCAAGCATTTCACTTGATACGAATTGAAGAACTGCGTTTGAGTTATAAACGGCCGTTACTTCAGCAATTCTTTTTTGACGGTAGATTTCTGTTTGAGCAGCAATGTTACCATTAAAAGTATCAAGTTCTGTTTTATCGAAGTTAGCTGAACGGATATCTTCATATCTTTGAGCGTAAGCAGAAGCTTCACTTCCTGTATAAGACGATTTGAACTCTGTACTTGATCTGTTTGGAGAAGCATCAAATTGAGCAAAAGCAATTCTATAAGCTTCAGCTTTAACTAGAGGGTAATCGCGGTTGTACGCGCGAGCGTCTGCTTCACGACGACCTTGATCGTAGTAAGCTGGGTAATCGCGGTTAACTGCTGAATCGTAGGCCCCTTTGTAAGAGACATCGTATCTTTGGTTGTAATCCGTATCGATTCTTCTTTGGAACTCAAAACGTGTGTATTGACGGTAAGTGAAAACGTATCCGTCAGCAAACGCTCTTCTCATGATGTCTTTGCTGTGGTTGATATTTGGTTTGTAGTTTGGACCATTGAAGTCCCCTGGATAATCCGGGCTTCTTCTCTGAAAACTACCAGCAAATGTTCCATCAAGGTTAATTGATTTTAATTCACCTGATTCAAGCTTTCTTGTTGTTTCAGCTTCACCGTTATTGCGTCCGTCAACTTTACCAGTTGAAACAGCACGCTCCATACCAGCCTTTTTACCTTGGTCGATACCTACTTGAGCAGCGTTACTTCCGTCAGCTCTCTTGATACCAGCAATGCGACCTTCTCTGTTACCAGCACTCGAGTTACCGTTTGCTGTTCCTTCATTTGTTCCGTCTTTCTGACCGTTGATGCGCGCTCTTGCCGATCCATCGCGCTCACCTTGCTCAGCTCCTCTTCTATAGAAACGGTCTTGCCCGTCAACAGTTCCCTGAGACAGACCATCGTTTTGACCATCAACATTTCCACGGTCGTTACCTAAACGGTAAGACATATCCGCTCCGTCCATTGATCCATCTGATTGACCAACACGAGCTCCTTCATTGTTAATTTTCTTAATTGCTAGAACTAGCTCATCTCTATACTCATCTCTTTGGCGAGCAGCGATTTGCATTCTCTGACGAGCGTCTTCTGCTTTTCTTCCAGCAAGGTTAAAATCGTTTCTTACCTGATCAAGGCGAACGTTAACCGGACCAAGCTCTAGTTTTGCTTGTCCTGCTTGCTTATTTTTTTCTACGATTTGAGCATCAAGGCTTTCGATTTCTTTTTGAACAGCATTGATCGCTTCAGCGTTTACTTCTGGAGTCTTTTTTAACTCTTCAAGTTTTGCCACTAAAGTCGCTTTCACGTTTTTAAGTGAAGCAGCTTCAGCTGTCAGCGAGTTCATTCTTTCTGTTAATGAACGCTGTTGTTGCTCCAGCACTCTTACCTGGTCCCCAATCTGGGCCTGGGCCTGCTCTGCACGGGCAACATCGACTTTGGCATCGTCTGCGCGTCTGTTAACGTTGTTTAATTCTGGATCGTCAGTTAATCGGAAAGATTGATTTCCAATGTACCCTGGAACGTCAGCCGCATGAACCACTCCTAAGCTCACGGCAATCATCAGGAAAAAGCGAGTTAATAAACGCATACGAAATCTCCCAAGTCGGCACCAAAAATAAAAACGACGATTCTTCAGGGCCATTTAGACACTAAAATAGTGCTAGATAGTCTCCAAAAATCGTCCATTATTTTGGTGGAGTTTATTGTCAGTGTGTTTAAAGCAATGTCTTTGCCAATTCTTTACAAAAAAAGGCCGGATATAATTTGGGATATTATAACCGGCCTATTTGTTTAAATGTGAATGTCTGAAATTTTTATAGGTGGCTTGCCATATCGTAACGAACCTGACGGTACCCTTTGATATTTTCCAAAGCACGCAGGTCTTTAAAGTCCAGGGTCTTTCCGAGGATTCGAGATCTTACCTCGCCAGCAATCCTGCGCTCCTCTTTATGCCAGGCCGGAAGTGCGGCCCTTAAAACCCTCATGTGCCTCATGGTTTTTAGCATCCATGGTTTTGGAGAGAAATCGAACTCGACCTTTTTATCGCCTAAATCAAAGCTTGGGCGGTTAATGAAAACCTTCTTATAAGATGTTCCCAGGTCTTTATAAGTCTTTTCATCCTGAAGACGTCTCATTGGTGAGACCATCATGTGAGCGATGAACACTTCGTCTTTAATAAAGTAAGTCTTCGCCAACGTTCTTAAGGCCATGGCAAAAAGCTCAGGGTCTTTATATAAAGAGCTTAGTGTTTTGACCTCTTTAATAAAATGAGAAAGCTTGGCCCCACGGTCAAAGATTAAAAGATCGTGAACATAGCGGGCCAGGTGTTCTTCAGAAATCCCGGGAGCAATTGTTTTTAATTCAGCAGTCGCTGCTTTAAAGACCGAGGCGTATTTGCTGCCATTAAAAAGAGAGCTCTCTTTTAATGAAGCTTCCAGTAAACTCACCATCGGCACAGTTTCCTGAGCGACCTGTAGGTTTTCACCTAAAGCAAGCCTGCGCCCCAAAGTAAAGGCCATCAGGTTATTGTCCAGCTCACTCTTTTTCATCGTGCGAGCAAAGGCCGCTTCAAGGTCATTTAATGAAAATGGAATTAGACCCATCTGGAAAGCCGATCCTAAAATCAAGGCCGAAGCATAAACGCTTTTTCCAAGATGAGCTTCTGAAACTTCCTTCATTGGTAGAAGTTTTACACGCTCTTTTAAAAGGTCAGTTAATTTATTTGAAAGTGTGATCTCGTTAACCGGGTCTTTTAAAGTTCCGCGGTCAAGAAGAAGTGATAGTGGAATCTGGAATTTTTGATCGAGAATCGCTATTCCCTTCTCACTTAAAAATCCTAAGTGGTGAGAGCCATCTAAAAGATCTGGAGAAAGAAGAACATCAGCTCCACCCATCGGTGTCACCTGCGCGTGGGACTTCCCTTTTTTATAAAGGGCCAGGTGGCTGGTTACGTTTCCATTTCTTTGAGCAAGACCTTTTTGATCGACGAACTTAAAGTCGACATCATCACGTCCACCCATTGCTTTAGCAGCTTCGGCCAGAACGCGGGAAATAGTCGTCACTCCCGAACCCCCAACACCAGTGACAACTGCACGGTAATCAACACCTGCAGCGATCGTCTCTAGAGTTTTTTTCTGGTTTGGCAGAGGAATGTTTGCCGCTTCAAGTTTTTTTGCTTCATTCTTTTTGTATTTTGTCGGGTGATAGTCTGAGACTTCTACCAACTCAAAACTTGGG
>CAXHHE010000376.1:0-3640 GCA_964016365.1 uncultured Bacteriovorax sp.
GCCCGCCGTGGGAGATTTCCTCCGGAAGCTTGTTGATCTCGCTTTGGCTTGAAAGGATGCGGTTTAATCTTAAAATAAGCTCTTTAAGAGCAAATGGTTTTGTAATGTAGTCATCAGCGCCAATTTCCAGACCTTCAACTTTTGTTTCCGGGTCATTGAGTGCTGATAAGAAAAGAAGAACGAAGTCCTTTCTTAGTTTTCTAAACTCACGGGCAAGATCCAGTCCGTTTCCGTCTGGAAGCCCGATATCCATCAGGATCACTCCTGGATGCTCAGACTTAAAAAGTTCGCGCGCTTCTTTGGCATTTTTGGCCCACGCACACCCGTGTCCCAAACCTTTGAGGTATTCAGAGAGGGTGATTCCTAAGTTTTCTTCGTCTTCAACAATGAGAATATTAAGCATGGGCCTCCTCACTCTTTTTAAAGATTAGATCAAACTTAAGCCCATGGTTGGCCTTAGTGATTGAGAGATTGCCGTGCATTTTATCTAAAAGCTTTTGGCTTAAATAAAGCCCGATTCCAGAGCCTTTAGTTGAATTGTGCTTGTAGAAAAGTGTTCCTAGTTTATCCAGGTCACCTTTAAAATCCCCGTGGTCAATGTAGGCGAGGTGAACCTTGCCTTCGCTATGGGATAAAAAAATCTGGATTTTTTTGCTCGTGGTATGAATGCGAGTGTTTTCCAGAAGATTTTTCATAATGAGTTCAAGGGCGAATTCATCAGCATCAATATTGATGTTTCCTTCTGGGGCAACGATTTCTACTTCGTGTTCAGGAACCCACGTTTTTGCCAGTCTTTTAATAAAAGGCAGAAGTGATAGGGAAGTGAGATTTAATTCCCCTCCGCGTTCAATGCGTGAAAGCTGCAGGATTTTATCCATTTGCGTTTCAAGCTTTGTCGTATCAGCAATGAGTCTTCCGATTAGTTTATCTAAAGTCGGATCATTCTTTGACTCTAAAATTTCATTGATCACTTCACCTTGCAGGCGAATACTTGCCAGTGGTGTTTTTAATTCATGAGTCAGGCTGGCAAAAAAGGCCTGAAGCGATTTAGTTTTTCTCTGGTCTTTTAAATAAAGAACGAGAAGAGAAATCGAAAGAAGCATTAAGAGCACCAGGAAACTTCCACCTTCCCAGGCGAGCATCTTAGTGATGCGCGGTCTGTCCGTGTGCCCCAGGAAACTCTCAAAGTTGATCATGATATAAACCCACCATGCCCCAATCATCAAAAGAACTCCGGCCCACAGTAATGAGAGGGTAAAGAGGAGTTTTGATGAATGGGAGAATGGGTTTTTAATGTTCATTAAAGTTTAATATCCAGTCTCTTAGCGATATCGGCCACGACTGTATCGTCGTGAGCTAAACTCACAAAGCCCACTTCGTAAGCGTTTGGCGCCAGGTAAATCCCGCGGTCTAATAACACTTCAAAAAGTTTATTGAAATTTTCAGTTAGGTTGGCCGGGATGTCAGCGATCTTTGTTACGTTCTCTTTTGGCACAATCCAAAATAGAGAAGAGTAAGTTGTGATCTGGAGCATATTGAACTGGCCATTGTTATAAGTCTTCATCCAGTTCGCTAAAAGAGTCGTGATCTTTTTTGTTTGCTCTTCAATTTTCTTATATGACTCTGGAGTCATTTCTTTAAGAGTTGAAAGTCCACCAACCATTGCCAGAGGGTTCGCTGAAAGAGTTCCCGCTTGGTAAACTTTTCCAATCGGCGCTAAGTGCTCCATAATAAATTTTGAAGCTCCAATCGCTCCAACCGGTAAACCACCGCCGATGATTTTTCCTAGTGTGACGATGTCCGGCTTAATTCCTGTCACTTCGGCCATTCCACCGAAAGCAACACGGAAACCAGAGATAACTTCATCAAAAATGAGAAGTGCTTTATTAGCAGTTGTGATGTCTCTTAAAAATTGCAGGAATTCTTTTGGCTGAACCATTAGACCATTGTTTGCCGGAAGAGGCTCAATAATGATTGCCGCAATTTGGTCTTTATGATCGATGAAGCATTGTTTTAATCCTTCAGTGTCACCAAGTTCAAGAATAAGTGTATCGTGAGCAACACCTTCTGGAACACCAGCAGATGAAGCTTCAGCTTCTCCAGCTAATCCCGAACCAGCTTTAATCAGCATTGAATCCACGTGTCCGTGGTAGCAGCCGTTAAACTTAATAATTTTATTTCTTCCCGTCACTCCACGAGCAAGGCGAAGGGCCGTCATAACAGCTTCTGTTCCAGAGTTAACGAAACGAAGTTGTTCAACGTGAGGAAGTTTTCCTAGAAGAAACTCAGCAAGCTCCAGAGAGTAGGGCTCACAAGCTCCATAACTCCATCCGCGCTCAAGACCTTCGTGCAGGGCCTTTTCAACTTTTGGGTGTCTGTGACCAAGAATGAGTGGTCCAAAACTCATACAGAAGTCGACGTATTTTTTATCTTCTACGTCGTAGATATAAGCGCCTTCTGCTCTTTTAAAAAAGCGAGGTGTTGTATGAAGACCCTTAAAGCTTCTTACTGGCGAGTGAACTCCACCAGGCACTAATGTTTTTGATTTAGAAAAAAGATCAGATTGAATATTCGACATATGTATTCCTTTAGACTCTCGTCCATGATTTAAATTCTTCAATTCCGGCCATCGGAAGAACTTCGATTCCATTTGCGCGGAAAAGATCGTACGTTTTGCCGATCCCACACGCGTGCATGCGCTCTTTGATTTCCGGGAAGTGATAAATATAGGCCTGGTACTGGAAGTAACTTGTCCAGTAGAAGACTTCTGTTTTTAAAATCTCTGCTTTAAACTCAGCGCTTAGGTTTTTATTGATCTCGCGCTTGTAGCACGCCACAACTTCTGCCGTCGTCAGTGTGCTTTTTGCTTCATCATTAGATAAAACAATCAGCTGCGCCTTGGTGTCGATCATGATTCCAGCGGCACGAGATGAGCGCAGGTTTTCGACTTCATCATCGCCAATGCCATCAGCAGTCCCATTAACCCAGAAGCCAAGAGCTGCCAGGTCTTTCATTGTTTTTGTTCCAGCGGCCCAAAGTGATTTTGGGTTACTTCCAGCGATCGCATCAAAGCAGTATTTGCTAGTGATATAAAGATGCAGTCCCTGGTCTAATGTAACCGGGATATTTTTTTTCGTAATGAGCTCATCATTTGCCGGATGCCCGTCAAACACTTTTGGAGCAGCTACGAAGGCCGGAAGTGAGCGTCCTTCAAGTTCAAACAGCGCCACGTCTTCGCCATTTAAGTGGCCTTGGTGGCTATGAAGGAAAAATTCACCTTTAGAGCTGTGAAGTTTTCTGACGTTGATTCCAACCGCAAGGTGGCATCCGCCGCCGTATTCATTAAAGGCCTTTCTTTCGCGAACAACTTCTTCTTTCGTGCGCGCATCCTGAACCATCGCAAGCTTCTTTAACAGCTCTCCGTTATCAGCGCGGTTGAGTTTGCACTCAATCGCCAGTGCCCCTTGAGAAGCAGAAGAAGGGAAGACTGTCTGAGGAAGAATCATAAAGTTGATTCCATCCAGAAGTCTTTTTAACTCTTCATTTGAAGAAGGCGTGTGGGCCAGTCTTTCAATTCCCGGAAGGGCCAAAACGATAGCGTCGTATTCACCATCGCGAAGTTTTTGGATACGTGTATTGA
>CAXHHE010000377.1:0-3632 GCA_964016365.1 uncultured Bacteriovorax sp.
TCCAAACTTCATTCCTTATACAATCCTTCCAGTTCTTCTTTACATTGCAATCAGCTGGGGACCAGACACAAGATTCTACCGTTCAGTTATCCTGGACGAAGTTTATCAGGACTATGTTCGTACAGCGCGCGCTAAAGGTGTGGGCGAACTAAGCATCATGTTCAAGCACGTACTAAAGAACGCGATGATCCCGATTCTAACTTATGTAATTATCCAGATTCCTTTCCTTATCCTAGGGCTCTTACTTGCTGAAGCTTTCTTCAGTATTCCAGGATTAGGCGGGATTACAATTAAAGCAATCAATACGAGTGATTTCCCGGTCATTAAAGCTATGACGATCTTAAGTGCGGTAGGGTTTATCATTTTCGGTGTTATCACAGACGTTCTATACACTGTGGTTGACCCGCGTATGAGATTGAAATAGGACGAGAAGAATGACGACAGATACTAAAACTATTGCACTAGAAGTTCCGGCTACGAAAAATAAAGCATCAAAGTCTCTGTGGCAGCATGCTTTCTCTACAATCGTTAAAGACAAGCTTGCGCTTGTTTCTTTGATCATTGTTGGGTTTTACTTTTTGATCGCTCTTTTAACTTTCCTTGGCGTTATCGCCAGCAACTGGGGAGTTGAAGTAGGTCCTTCATACGCACCACCAAGTGCGGAATACATTTTCGGAACAGATATTTTCGGAAGAAGCGTTTTCTTAAAGATGGTTAAGGGGGCGGAAACGGCCGTTGCCATCGGTTTAGCGACTTCTTTCATCGCTTTATTCATCGGAACAACTCTTGGAGCTCTTGCTGGTTATTTCGGTGGGATCGTTGATGAAATCATCGTTTGGTTTTACACAACATTCTCATCAATCCCATTCATCATGCTTCTGGTTGCGATCGCTTTCATCATGGGGAAAGGAACGTCTACAGTATTTATCTCTCTCGGGGTTACGAGTTGGGTAGGTCTGTGCCGTATCGTCCGTGGTGAGGTTATGAAGCATAAAGACCGCGAGTACTCTCAAGCGGCAAACGCTTTAGGTGCTGGTCACACAAGAAAAATTTTCAAGCATATTTTACCGAACATCACTCACGTTCTTATCATCAACTTCTCGCTGACTTTCGAAGCAGCGATTAAGTCTGAAGTTATTCTTTCTTACCTGGGTCTTGGAGTTCAAGGACGTCCGAGCTGGGGAACAATGATTGATGACTCGAAACTGGAGCTTGCTCGTGGAGTGTGGTGGCAGTTAGGTGCTGCGACTCTGGCAATGTTCTTTATCGTTCTTGCTTTTAACATTCTTGGAGACGCTCTTCGCGATGCTCTCGATCCAAAATTGAAAGGGAAATAAAATGACTGAAAAAGTCTTAGAAGTAAAAGATCTGGTCGTTGAGTTTAAGACTGACCGTGGAACGATTAAAGCGGTTAATGGTGTAAACTTTGACGTTTTCAAAGGGAAAACTGTAGGGATCGTAGGAGAGTCTGGATCAGGTAAATCTGTTTCTGCTCTAGCGATCATGGGACTTATCCCAAATCCTCCAGGGCGCGTAGCAAGTGGACAAATTCTTTTTAAAGGAAAGAGTTTAGTTAACATGGACGCTGCTGAAATGAGAAAAATCCGCGGTAACAAAATCGCGATGATTTTCCAGGAGCCAATGACTTCACTTAACCCGGTATTCACTATCGGAAATCAAATTGAAGAAGTTATTGAGCTTCACCAACCTCAATTATCTAAAAAAGAAAGAGAAGCAAAAGCTGTCGATATGTTACGCCTGGTAGGAATTCCTTCTCCTGAAAAGAGAGTTAAAGAATACCCTCACCAACTTTCAGGTGGGATGAGACAAAGGGTAATGATTGCTATCGCGCTTTCATGTGAGCCAGATGTTCTTATCGCTGATGAGCCGACAACTGCTCTGGACGTAACAATCCAGGCACAGATTCTTGAGCTAATGAAAAAACTGCAAAAAGAGCTGGGAATGGGAATCATCCTGATCACTCACGATCTTGGTGTTGTTGCTGAAACATGTGACACTGTTGCGGTTATGTACTGTGGTCAGATCGTAGAGACGGCCGACGTAAAAACACTTTTTAATCACCCAAGACATCCATACACGAGAGGGTTGATGAACTCGATTCCTTCTTTTGACTCTACTAAGAGCCAGAGAAAAGAAAGACTTCAGACAATCGAAGGAATGGTTCCATCGCTGTTTGATCTACCAGCAGGATGTAATTTCCAGGATCGTTGTTCAAGTGTAACTGAACACTGTCGTGGGTCTCAAGGTGAACCAACACTAAGAGACATGGAAGCAGGTCACTTAGCGGCTTGTTTTAACCCTCTAAAGCAATTTGAAGGTAAAGGTCTATGAGCGAATATTTATTAGAAGTAAAAAACTTAACGAAAGTTTTCCCAATCAAGGGTGGGCTTTTAGGGCGTGAAGTTGGGGCCGTGAGAGCGGTTAATGACATCAGCTTTAAAATTAAAAAAGGTGAAACTCTTGGTCTTGTAGGGGAGTCTGGATGTGGAAAGACAACTCTGGGAAGATCAATCCTAAGATTGATTGAGCCAACTTCAGGTGAAATCATTTTTGATGGAAAGAACATCGAGAAAGCATCTCCAGCTGAAATGAGAGCGATCAGAAGAAAAATGCAAATCATTTTCCAGGACCCATACGCTTCATTAAATCCGCGTATGACAATTGGTGATATTCTTGCTGAGCCAATGGATATCCATGAGCTACACACTGATAAAGCTGCAAGAAAAGCTCGTCTTCTTCAACTACTTGCTCAAGTTCAACTTCCAGCAGACGCTCTTAATAAGTACCCACACGAATTCTCTGGTGGACAAAGACAGCGTATCTGTATCGCTCGCGCACTTGCTGTTGAACCAGAATTCATCGTATGTGATGAACCTGTTTCTGCTCTAGACGTTTCGGTACAAGCTCAGGTTGTAAACCTGCTAATGGATCTTCAAAAAGAACTAGGTCTAACATACCTTTTCATCGCTCACGACCTTAAGGTTGTTGAGTATATTTCGAACCGTGTAGCGGTAATGTATTTAGGAAACATGGTTGAAGTTGCTGAGTCTAGCGAACTATATGGGGATGCAAAGCACCCTTATACTAAAGCATTATTCTCGGCCATTCCTCATCCTAGTACGGATAAGAGACCAGATCGTATTATCCTTGAAGGAGACATCCCAAGCCCGATGAATCCACCACAAGGATGTCATTTCAATCCAAGGTGCTGGAATGCCACGGATGTTTGCCGCCAGACATTCCCTGGAGTCACTCAGCATTCGGGTACGCATATGTACCGTTGTTACAATCCGATTAGTAAGTAAAAGTTCATTTAGTTTAATAGGTCTAGTCCAATAGAACTATAGCGAAAAACCTCAGGTATTCTGAGGTTGCTTCGAACTCTTAAAATCAAAAAATAAAAATGCTCCGCAGGAGCATTTTTTCGAAGCTTTTGTCTAAATTATGTCAATTATTTTCATTTTGTTCCGAAAAGATTGAGAGGGAAAAACCTCTAAATTTAAGGAAAAAATGAACTTCAACTTTAAACTCATCAGAAACGAAATGCTCGCACCGGGAGATATTTTTTGGCAGAAAAAATCTGGTCAAAACTTACTCGTTTCTAAAAAAGG
>CAXHHE010000378.1:0-3631 GCA_964016365.1 uncultured Bacteriovorax sp.
CTGAGCGTCTCGTGGGCTCGGAGATGTGTATAAGAGACAGCATTTCCTTGATCCCCTCGATGTTAAGAAGTCTCTGTTCGATTGGATCGATAAGCTCACTTTCTACAACTTCAGGAGCGGCCCCTTCATAAGTGATCGAGACGTTGATGATCGGGAAGTCGACATCGGGAAGCTGTGAAATACCCATGCGGTTAACACAGATTGCTCCAAAGACGATGAGTGAGAACATGAGAACCCACGCAAAGACGGGGCGTTTAATGGAAAGGTCGATAAGGTTCATTTGTGATCCTGTGTAAATTTACTACAAAATTGTACGAGATAAATTTCGAAAAGTTTCACTTAAAATGAACAAAATGAAAGTAAGATTAGAGAATATCGCTCTTCTTAATGGCCACCCATTGCCCGGGATTTAGTTCTCCGAGCTTATATTTTCCTACTTGCTGGCGACGCAGGCGCAGAGTCGGGTGATTGATACTCGCTGTCATTCGGCGCACCTGACGGTTTTTTCCTTCGCTGATTTTAATTTCTAACCAACACGTCGGAATAGACTTTCTAAATCTCACAGGAGGGTCGCGCTCTGGCATCACAGGTTGGGGTTCAATAATATGAACTTTGGCCGGTTTAGTTTTGTAATCTTGAATCTGAATGCCGCCTTTTCTCAAAATATTCAAAGAGTCTTCGCTCGGGATGTTTTCAACCTGCACCCAATAAATTTTTTCTTTATCAAATTTAGGATTTAAAAGTTGGTCGATAAAGGCCCCGTCATTACTCAGGATTAAAAGCCCCTCAGAGTCTTTATCCAATCGACCAGCGGGGTAGACCCCTTTGGGCAGATTAAAGTTACCTAACGTCTCCTTAGGGTCATCAGAGGTGAACTGACTTAAGATCCCATAGGGTTTGTAGAAGGCTATATAAAGAGCGTCATTCATAGAGGCCCAGTTTAAAAGGGGTAATGCTCTATGTCTACTAATGTCGCAGATTACTTCCGCTTTATCTTTTCTAACTCACGAAAATCAGTAGGAGAGTGCTTTTAAAACTTGCCACATCAGGTAGAGTCCATAAAAATACCGAGGCTTTATAAACAATGTTCATAGGATGATTATGCTAAAGACTTGTGTGACGGCACTACTTGGCCTCGTCTTATTTTTTGGGAATGCCTTCAGCCTTGATGCAGAGGCCGCGACTAAAAAGAAGAAATCAGAAACAAACGTTTCCGAGTCAAAGAATAAGAACTCGAAAAAGAAGAATAAAAATAAAAAGAAAAAAGCTCGTCTTGGAAAAGCTAGAAGATACAAAAGATCTGGAAACGGGCCAGACCTTCGCGCTCTAACAACCGAGTCACCAACAAATACAGAATTTACAGAGGCCCCAGGTAATGGAGTCAACTCTGTAGAGACAAAACCGGGGTTATAAGAATGAAACACACACTACTTGTTCTTTTAGTGGCAATGCCAATGACTGTTTTTGCCAACACTATCAGCTTCCGTTGTAAATCTGCTGACATTCAAGGCGTTCATAAATTTGATGCTTCTGGTGTCGTGATTGTTGACGACTTCAGCCGCGTGGAAGGAATCGTTAATGTTGTGACTGAAAAAGCAGGTGCAACTCAATCAATCCAAAGCTTCGAAGAAGTTCGAGTTGAAGGATACATTCGTCATTTTAATGGCGGTGAAGTTTCAAAAGAGCCGTTTGATCAATTAGTTTTAAAAACAAACGAGCCGTACTTAAAAAATCTTAACTTACTTTTAGATTTTGAAGAGAAAATCGCTTCGAGAATTTCGACGATCGATAATTTCTCTTACCGTTCAAACTGCAAAACTGTAGACACTTTTAGATAATGACTTCCAGGGCGCCTTTGAAGAGTTAATTTTCGAAGGCCGTTCTTCCTCTGACAACTCTTTCAACCATCGTATCAAACACCAATTCCATATCGGCCTTTAGCGTTTCCTGGTCTTCCAGAATATGTAGAGCGCGGGTAATCGCTTCGTATGTAGACAATCTATTTTCATCACTTGATTTGCGAAGCTTGTAGCGGCCAGGCTCACCAGGTGGAAGTTTCACACACTGAATGCCCGCGAGTCCTGGTTCGCGACGGTAAGTTTTTACGGCCTGAGACCATGTCCCGTCTGGAACAATAAGATGAAACTTTTTATCTTTATTGGCCTCCATAAATTCAGCGTTTAATTCAACCGCATCTTCATGGGGAAAAAGATAGATCGGGGATTCCTCATCGTTTAGTTTTAATGAGTCTATTGAAAAAGGTTCATTGGGAAAACCACGTAAAGATATCTGGCAATTAGGTAAAACAAGTTGAGCGAGATTGGCAGTGTTGGAAGTCAGATGCCTTTCACGGTGATGCATGATGATCGAGACGCGCGTTTTCGTTGGCACCTCGCGGATGATATCGCAAAAACATAATGACTTGTGAATTTTACAACGTAAGCAGCGCTTGCCTTGTGTCGATCTACGCTTGTTCATAAAGAACTTTAGCTTCAGCATCGATGCGCTCGATCGCTGTTTTTAGAACCTGATAGCAGTGATCTTTTAAACGATCAACATCATCTAAAGTCATGCCGGCAGTTTGAATCGGTTCAAGAACTTCTTCAATAACAACACCTGCACGCCATTTATTTAAATCCATCGTCTGGATGTAATTACTCCAGGCAACTGGAACGATAGGAACTTGTGCTTTAATCGCTGTCACGAATGGACCTTTTTTAAATGGCAGAAGCCCACGTCCTCTTGAGCGCGTTCCTTCCGGCATGATCCAGATGGAAAGATTTTTTTCCTTAATACTTCTAGAAGCAGTATCCATTGTTCCAAAAGCACTTCTTTTATTCCCGCGATTAATCAGAATGTTTCCTGATAACCAGTAGAAAATTCCAAAGAATGGAATAAAGAGAATCGATCTTTTTCCAATCGTTACGATTCGCTCAGCAATCATTTTAGAACCTAAAATAATATCCAGGTTGTCCTGGTGATTGCTGATAAAAACGCATGGGCGTTCTCTTAATAAAATTTCGCGGTTTCTTACGATGATATTTAAACCTAAAATTTTATCACCGTGTTTGATCAGGTTCGCTGTCAGCATCAAGCTTTTTGTATCAAAAGGTTTAAAAAGAGCGCGAAGTGTCCCAAGAGTGGCCGCAATAACCACCCAGATGGCAAAAAGTGTAAGGCGAATAATTTTTAACATAGGGGGCATTTTTGCATAAAAAACACGCGAATTAAAGGGGAGATGTCGCCCATCCCTAATGATAACGACGCGTTTTCAGGGAGAGTGTGCGTTTATCGATATAAGTCTGGGTGATTTTTGCGTCTTTATGATTCAAATAATCGCGGACAAACAATAAATCTTTGGACTTCATATAGAGTTCAGTGGCGCAGGCCTTTCTGAAACTATGGGGAGTAATTTTGGTAGTGGTTTGGTTGTCGGGGATAGCGCGCTCAATGATTTTTATAATCTTGTTGTACATCGCTTTGGAAGAGTAAGGCCTCCCCTCTTTTGTTTGGAATAAAAAATCTCCGACTAAATTTGTGTTTTCCAGGTAAAAATTTAAATTCTTAAAAATCAGCTCATCTTTTTGAATCACTAATGTGCTGTCTCTTATACACATCTCCGAGCCCACGA
>CAXHHE010000379.1:0-3629 GCA_964016365.1 uncultured Bacteriovorax sp.
CTACACAGAAGCCTTCGTCGGCAGCGTCAGATGTGTATAAGAGACAGGACTCAAGGTCTCTTCAAGTATTATGGACGACAAAATCAGGATCACTGGTAAAAAAATTGATGATCTTCAAGGTGCCTTTCATTTGCTTCGCACTCACAAAGAAGTGGATATCGAGCTGCAAATGGAAAACATGAAGAGAGACTAGTGTGAACAAGTTCAAAAAAGCGATTCCTTATCTTTTGGTTCTGCTGTTCTTAGGCTGGGCTTCGTATAAATTTTTTATCGAAAGAAAACCTGAGACTGAGCCAAAGATGACCCTGGATTGGGATCAACTCGACGCCACCTCAGGATCAAAAGCAGAAGAGTCGCCGGTCACTTTGAAAAAAGAAACGCCACCAGAAGATAAACCAGAAAAAGTCCGCGAGTACACTTCACTTTCAAAGAGTGAAGAAGACAAGTTCCAGGCCTTTGATGAGATGGAAAAAAAATGGCTTTTGGAAGTTAAAACCGTTGTCGGCGATCAGTTCTATGCTCAATACTTAGAAATGCGCGAGCGAAACGAAAAAGAAAAAATGGAAGCGTACAAAGAGTACCACGATTATCTTCGCCGCAAACACGGTGATAATTTTAAATACAACATCTCAGAAGACCAAAGCATTCGCGAAAAGAAAATCAACCAGGATTACTTAAAAAAACTTTTAGAGCTTATTGGTGAAACAAAGTTTCAGGCCTACATCAAGGCCCGCGATAAGATCAATGAAGAGAATCGCAGAGCTGGTAAAGAGTTCATTCAAGTGGAGTTCTAGTGAAAATCACCAAGTGGAAAACAGTAAGTTCTGAAGTCGCATTAAAAGCTAATATCTTTCGTTATGTGAAAGTTAAAAGTGAGTCACCGACAACTGGAAAGGTAGGGGACTTCGACATTATTCAATGTTTAAACTGGGTGAATATTATCGCGGTTACTAAAGATAAAAAAGTCGTGCTTATCAAGCAATACCGACACGGTACTGATCAGGTCACGGTTGAAATTCCTGGTGGAGCAGTTCATTTCAATGAAGATGTTTTCCTGGCCGCCCAAAGAGAGCTGCGTGAAGAGACGGGTTATTCTTCTTCAAATTGGAAGCATATCGGACGAGTAGACGCCAATCCGGCCTTTATGAATAACTACTGTGACACTTACCTTGCCCTGGATGCAGAGAAGACTCACGATCAGGAATTTGACCCATTTGAAGAGATTGAAGTTTACCTTCGAGACCTAAAAGACATCCCCCAACTTGTTGGGTCAGGGGAGATTTCTCATTCCTTAGTTGTTGCGGCGTTTTATTTTTTAACTGCTGCTGGAGAGGCCTGATTGACCATGTAGTAAAGCAGCTTTCCGATGTTTAAGCGCTTGGCCTCGATTTTATCCATAAATGTATCGCGACAGAAGTCACTTTGAACGCACGAATTAAAGATTCCGAATTGAGCATCCGTCATCCATGTTCCCGTCTTAGGAACTTCCATTTTTGAGGCCATATATAAGAAAACACCCTTCGCATACTTTTCTTGCTCAGGCTTAAGGCCCGCAAGCGCGATAATAGAAGCACGGTATGTGAAGAAGGCTTCAGATAATTCTTTATAGTCGATGATGTTATCAGAGTTTTTATCAAATCTAATGAACGTTGTTTCGATGTTTAACATCGCACCGATAACTAGAGTTGTATCACGGCGGTTAACTGGAACACCCGGAGCATTGTTGTCGCGGGCAAAACCTTCAACTCCCTTTAAGTAATCCATAGTCTCTTTTTTGCTCGCAGTCGCATAGTAATTTGCCAGGCGGGGAAGAGATTTTTTATAGCCAAGTTTATTTAACACAAGATCGTAGAAGTTTTCATTAAAGCAGCTTGTTTCAAAAACCGGGTCTTCAGCATTGATGCCTGGATCGCAAAGACCAGTTAGGTTTTCACTGTGTTTTCCTGAAACTTCAACCGCAGTTAAAAGCATTCCGATGTACTCAGTCGCTTCGTTGATATTGATGGCCTGGTCACCGTTAGACTGCTGTTGGAATAAGTCTGCTAGTAAAACAGCGTTGCGTGAGAACGTCTGGAAGTTAGGCGACCACAGTTTAAATTCCTGAAGAAGCGGTTTAGCGTCCAGAAGGAATTTTGAAAACTCATCCATTGAAAGCTGCATTTGCTTATTGGCATCTGTGTGTCCGTAAGCTTTTAAAAGCTTCCAGCTTAGCCATTTAGCAATATTTACTTCAATGAAGCCAGACTTGTTTCTTAGAATTTGAGTGTCGTAAAAAGCAGTTCCCGTCGAGTCCCTGAAGTAGCGGAAATTGAAAACGATATCAGCAAAGCTGGTATAAAGTTGTTCTAGACGAGGCTTGTTTGTGAAGACATCATATTCAGGAAGTTGTTTAAACTTAAATTCTTTCGGGTCAACTGGTCCTGGTTTACTCAGGATGTGGTTGTTAACGGCATCGTCATAAGTCACATGGTTAAAATACACTTTTTCAAAAAAGTCGTGAACCATGATTAAGACAGCATCTAAATCCTTAAGCGTAATAGAGTCTTTCTTTCCGCCAATAAAGCGCGCTTTAAGGGCCTCAATACTCGGCTTGAATGACTCGACATCGTAGTTCTTTAAAAGCTTTTCAGCGAGTTTTACGACTTGGTCAGAGTTTAGAAGCTCGAAGTCTTCCTGGTTGAATTTAATTGAGTGGTAAAGGTTTCTTACTGAAAGAAGGTAGAAGCGCATTTCTTCGGCTTCAGTCTTGAAGTTCTCAGACTTGCAGTAATACACATCAAAAATGAGCCCCATGATACGTGGAAGCTTCGTGATGAGTTCTTTTAATTCGTCAGTCGTGATGACTTCTTCATCCCCACCAACGATGACTTTTTTCAGGAAAATAAAAGAGTCGATACTCTCATTGTCAATTTGTCCGTCGCCAATCTTCTTACTCATGTCGAGGATGAACTCGCGCATGTTCAGTTTTTTGGCCATTCCCGGAGACTTATCGATAACACCTACGGCAGCAGAGGCAAAACGCTCTGTTGATTCTTTAAATCTTTGGCGAAGTTCCCAGAACTTCAGTTGGTTTTTATCTTCATCCATCGTTTTGATGATGTTGGTAAGAACCACGGCTTCCTGGTTTACTTGAACCAGAAGCTCAAAAAGAGGAGAGATGTTAGTGTGGGAAATGCGGTCAGCTTCATCTTTTAAAAGCAGCATGTTTAATTGGAAAATTAAACTTAGCCCTTTAATAATTGAATCACTTTGTCCTTCAAAAAATCTTTTAACGAAAATCCCTAGTTCGGCCTCTGTAACTGCTCCAGGGTGTTTAGCGCGTACATATTTTGTGAATTGAATGAAGTTTTCTTGTAAGCATTTGATTTGTTCTTTTTGATCTGCTTTAAAAATTTCGCCTAGTTTTGAGACATCGATTTTACAAGTCTGTAATTCGTCTGTCTTATACACGTCTACGTTTTCAACCGGTTTGTCGGAAACGTATCCGCAACTAGTGACGACAAGGCACAGGGCGATCACTAGATGATTCAAGAGCTGCTTAAGTTTTTCCATAATAAACAGTTTAAAGATTGAGCAGATAATGTCAAAATGGAATCTCCATAAATGAGTGTTTTTTACAGTGTTTTGAG
>CAXHHE010000380.1:0-3618 GCA_964016365.1 uncultured Bacteriovorax sp.
GATCAGGACGCTGCGGCCGGGGGTTCTGGTGATTTAGATGGCGGAAGCTCTGGAGATTCAGGAAGCTCTGATGATGAAGACGGTAAAAAAACAAAAAATGAAAGGGCCGACGTTATTATTGAAAAAAAGTTGGTAGAGACTCTGCAGAGGCTGATTAAAGATAAAAGTGATACAGATGAAGAGTTCCATGCGAAGTACTCTAACGTTGATCCGGCCTATTTAATTAAAGAATTAAAATTCTACGTTAATGACTCTTCAAAATTCCAGGACAGCCAAAGGCCGGAGGTTGAAGCGAAATTCAACCAAAAGAACATCACTCCAAAACACGCTCCACTGGCCTCTATTGATGAGCTGTACTTACTCCCTTCATGGGATGATGCCATCGTCGATTTAATTAAAGACCGCATGAGTGTTCATGAAGTCAGCGTGATCGCCATCAACGAATTAACTATCGAAGACCTGAAAATCCTTTTCCCGGGAATCAACAATATCCAGATTGAAGAATTCTTCAAATACCGCGATGGTGATGAGGATAAAAAGATTAAAGGTAAAAAGTTTAAAAACGCTGAAGACTTTAAAAACGTTATTGTCGGGACCCTTAATATTGTCTCAGACACGGACTATAACGAGCGCATGAGCGAACTCAAGCAGGCCGGGCTAACCATTGATACGGCCGGAAAACTTTATAAAGTTAACAGCCGCGGTTCATACAACAACGCCGTTTATAATATTGTGGCCTACGTAGACCTTCCGGTTAAACCTCAACCGGCCAAGCAAAAAAAGCCCAACGAACCAGCGGACCCGGGTGGTGATGGCAACCCTCCTCCTGCCGATCAAGGCCAGGGGCAAGGTCAAGGATCAGGCGGCGGGGATAAAAAAGATGAAAAGCCTCAGCCTGTTGAACTGCTTCTTCCACGCGTAATTGAAATGCGACTGGAATAGTCGGAGAACCTTTTTTCCCTTATAATTTCCTATGCTTCATTGGGCTTTGCCCTTAAACTTAAACTATGAACATATTGGCCATTGATATTGGTGCCTATTCAGTCAAGTTTATTGAAGTAAGGCCTGAGCGCAAAAATTATGTGTTGGTTGAAAAACAAGAAATCATTCTTGAAGAAGTCAAACCACACTATCCCAACATCACAAATCTTTCTGATTTGCAGAGAGAAATTATCACTAACTATATTCAGAAAAAACCAAACGATATCAGAATCATTCTGCAGATGCCGAATGAGATGCTGACGACGAGATACCTGGAAATCCCGGGGACATCAAAAAGAAAAACAGAGCAGATCATTCCGTTTCAGCTGGAAGAGAACCTTCCCTACTCGCTAAACAATGCTCACTTTAGCTCGCGCATCAATAAAAAGAGCAACAGCTTTTCTGTTTTAAGTAACATCACTCAATTCAGTGTCTTCAAAGATTTTTTTGGTTACTTCGAAACGAAAGAAGCTCAGCCCTCTATCGTGACAAGTGAAGTTTCCGTTATGCAGGCCTATGTGGATCACATCCGCATGAATGACACTTGTTGTATCATCGACCTGGGACATAAGACGACAAAAGTTTACTTCGTTCAAAATCGCCAGATCGTTTCAAACCACACTTCTTACGTGGCCGGAAATGCTATTAACGAGGTTATCGCCAAAACGTATCAGATCTCGCTTGAAAATGCGATTATCTACAAACATGAAAACGCTTTCATGCTCAACGATGAACAGCTGGAAGAAGTTTCTCCTGAACAAAAAGGGTTCGCCCTTTTAATGAAGCAGGTCTTCAATCCTCTGATCCTCGATTTAAAAAGATGGGAAATCGGTCACCGTGTAAAATTTGGTTCGAGTATCGACAAGTTTTATATCTTTGGTGGAACAAGCAGTATCAACAACATCGATAACTTTATCTATTACCACACTGGAATCCCGGTAGAGACATTGCCTCCTCTTCTGGATCTAAAGAATGATTACACCGCCCATGATAAAAACTTTTATCTGGCAAAGATGATGGCCATCTCACAAAAAGTTCCATCAAGTATCATCAATTTCCTGACAGGAAAGTTCCAGACTGCTTCTAATGCTTTTATCTCGGTTCACTCTGCCGTCTTTATCTGGGTAAGAACGACTTTCATCGCTCTTCTTTTGATCCTGGGTCTGGCGGGTGAAAGATTTATTTTCCTGCAAAAACAAAACGCTGATGCTGACAAAAAAATCAAGGCCCTGCTTAACCGCGGGAATCTGGCCCTCTCAGCTCCTGATAGAAAAGCGTATGAGAAGAATCCTAATCGTATCTTAAATATTCTTAAGAGAAAAAATAAGATCGTTAAAGATGAAGTTTCCTCTATTCTCTCTTCTCAATCAGTCAATGCTCTAAGACCTCTGGCCCTTTTGAGTAAAACGATTAACAACAACCCAAAAGTGAGTCTTGAAAAATTCACCAGCGACGGGTTTGAAGTTAAGGCGGTTTTCTCTTCTGTTGAACCAGTTGAACTTGAAAACATGGAAAAAGTCCTAAAGGGCTCAGGTCTTCCTGGACTCGTCGTCAACTACAAGCCTGGACAGGCCACTCTGGAACTCCAGTTTGAGGATAAATAGTCATGGAAAAATCATCTAATCTTTTTATTAAAATTGATGAGTTTATTTTTCAGAAACTCGATGGTCTAAAGAGCGAAGGTGTGTTCCAGAAGTTTAACGACGCTCTGGCAAACCTGGATGAAGACCAGCAAAAAATCGTTGCGCAGGTAACGACGTTCACCTTTATTATTATTCCTTTTATCTTTGTTGCTGTTTTATGGTGGGGAAATTCTCAGTCGAAAAAGGCCATTGAAACCAAAAAACAAATCATGGATCAAATCGCACTATTTGAGGGGAACAAAAATACCCTGAGTAACATCAGTGCCAACTACCTTGCCCCTTCTTCAATCATGGGCCAGGATGATTTAGACAACAGAATGAGAAACATCCTTTCTCAAAGCTCAATTGACCAGTCAAAAGTGAATATTTCAAACTTCACTCAAAACTCGATTTCTTCAAGCATCAATAAAACGGAAGCGGAACTTGTGTTCCAGGGATTTGGGACTAATGACTTCTCAAATTTCATGCGCGCTTTAGTGGATCAGGAAAGATTTAAAATTTTAAAAATTAATCTGAATAAAAACAATGAAACGAACCTGCTTCAAGGAACAATTTCCCTGATGCATATGGGTCCCAATCTTAATCAATAATGAAGAAGAAAAGAATTCAGTATAACGAACTTAACGAAGAAATCTACACGCCCAAATACTGGACGAAGGCAAGACTCATCGTCATCGGTTTCATTCTGCTGTTTCTTGGTTTCATAGTGAATTTCTCACTGGAAGAAAGAGTTAATAAATTTCTTCAAACGAAACTAGGCCAAAACCCTTCTTGCCCTATTCAATTTGAAAAAGTAGAACTCTCTTACCTGCTTCCTAAAGTCGTGATGAGAAAGCCAGTGATCCTTGGTGCTTGTTTTGGCCAGTACAACAACCGCCTTGAGTTCCAGGATATCAAAGTGGCCTTTCACTCTCCTAGTTTCTACCCTGTAGGTTTAAGACTTCATGTCGAGGCCAGAAGCTGTCTCTTATACACATCTCCGAGCCCACGAGAC
>CAXHHE010000381.1:0-3572 GCA_964016365.1 uncultured Bacteriovorax sp.
GATAACTGAGCGTCTCGTGGGCTCGGAGATGTGTATAAGAGACAGGTCTTAACTTCGTTTTCCAGGTTCGTTATTTCCTCAGTTGGATTGGCCGTTGCGGGGAAATCTTGGACAACAGGTTTTGAGCTACACGCTGCTAAGGCGGTAAGAACCGTCGCTAAAAGCAGAGTTTTTGGTAAGTTGGGAGCTAGTTTCATTCATTTCTTCCTGATAAGGTTAAAGTCACAACAAACAACTTTGCAAAGGTAATGCCGGCGCATAGAATAAAAGTCTAAAACACTTTAGTATTTCATGGAGGAGTCGTATGAAAAAATTCGTTATCGCACTAGCATTAGCGTTAACTTCGAATGTGGTTTTTGCTGAAGAACTTTACTGCACTGTAAGTGTAAATATGGACACAGTGGCAGAAGTACAATTTAAGGTGGAGCCAAAAACAAAAACAGCATATGTGATTGCCGATGATTTCTCTTTTTACATCAATAATAAAGGCGCAGGAAAATTTGAATTAGAAATCTTTAATCTTGAAGGGCCATCGAGATCATATGCTGAAGGTTATTTAAGGACAGCAGAAGATACTCTTTCATGGACGCTATGGACGAGAGATTATCTTTTAGAAACAAGATGTGTCCTTGCTCAATAATTATTTTAGGAGGAATCAATGTTCGAATTGACCAATGAAGTGTTAATCGCTCTTGTCACTTTAACGGCCATGGAAATTGTTCTGGGAATCGATAATATTATTTTTATCGCTATTCTAGTAGGACGACTTCCGGTTGAACAACAACCCAAGATCAGAAACCTTGGTATCGGTCTTGCGCTCGTTATCCGCATTTTGCTTTTATTCTCAATCAGCTGGATCATGACTTTAAAAGAGCCGCTTTTTGCGGTGTTTGGACAAAGCTTTTCTGGACGCGACCTCATTTTATTAGGCGGGGGTCTCTTCTTAATTGCCAAGTCTACTTTTGAAATCCACCACAAAGTTGAAGGAGACCCTGAACACGCTCTTCCTGAAGATGCTAAGTCGAAAAAGAAGGTGAGTGCAGGCACTATGCTGGCCCAGATTCTGGTGCTGGATATTGTCTTCTCTCTCGATTCTGTGATCACTGCCGTAGGGATGGTAAGCCAGGTAAGTGTCATGGTTGTGGCCATGGTGATCTCGATGGTGGTTATGCTTCTTTCTGCCGGCAAGATCAGTGCTTTTGTCGAAAAGCACCCGACAGTGAAGATCCTCGCCCTGTCTTTCCTGATTCTTATTGGGGTTATGTTAGTGTGGCCGAATCAATGGGGCAACATGTTTCGAAAGGTTACATCTATTTTGCGATGGCCTTTTCTTTACTGGTTGAATCCCTTAATATTCGCTACAGAAGCAAGCACTCTGTAAAAAACTCATAGCCTAGTGCTAAAATGACACTTTTCCCTTATATTGCCGCTCATAATCTTGGGTGTGATATGAGGGGTAGTGTTATGGGACTTTCTAAAGTCTTCATTATAGGGCTAGCAGTACTTTCACAATCGGTTTTTAGTGCAGAAGTTGATCAATTCAGCAGAAGAGATGAACCACTTAAAGACAGTGCGAAAATCGTCAATGCTAAGGCCAATGCGTCTATTATAAAATCAATAAAGGAAGCCAATGCCAAAGGGCAAGGCTGTAGAGAAGAAGTTCTTTATAAAGCGCTTCGTGGTCATTTCGCTAATCATTTATCGGGCGAGTTGATCATTGATATTTTAAAAGATCCGAATGTTGAAAAACGCATCATCGGACTTGATGATTCAGTTTATCAGGACTGGACAATGTGGGATGGAATTGGAATGGGATTCACCATCTTCGCTAAAAAAGGCATCACGATGTCTGGTGTAATGAGAATTGGTGACCAGATGATTGGAACAGATAAATTAGAGCACATGTTTGGACAGGGGTTTAATTACTTCACAAAAAATTACCTGGACGAAAAAGGCGAAATCAAAGCAGTTAAAAAAGGAATCATTGGCGAGAAGTTTTTCTTGGGGGGAAACAAGATCGGCAATGGTGTATTTAGTTATGGGGACCTGGGGGCCAACTTTAACGGGATGAGGATGTGGAATCATATGCTTCAGCTCCGTGATGATGTCTTAGGTGTAGACCACAACATCGGGCCATACATTGCTTGTCAAAACGATCAATGGGCCCAGGTAAAAGAAATCGATTTCAGAAACTATGTTGATGATTCGATGGATGAGGCCATAAACTGCTCAAAGTTTCCCACTCAAAAAACGGCAGACAAGTTAAAAGCTCGCTTGGCAAAGATGGGGATGACATGTCCGGTAGACCAACGCCGCCTTGATGATTTGGTTGTCAAATACCGTCAAATGGCCAAGTGGATGATCAATACTGATGGCATTGGCAAAGTTAAGTACACAGGTGAGTTTAAAAATAAGAAATAGTGTCTTTTAAAAGCGCGCTGATCTCATCATGCGCGCTTTGATTCTGATACTTCACATATCCTTTTAATAGGATGCCCGCTTTTTTCTCCAAAACATTTTTAACTTGTTCTTTCTGCTCTAAAGAAAGTGAAGCCTCTTTAATCAGGCGGCAAAGGGATTTGATTCTCCAGTAGTCCATGGCCACAAATTTAGTTGAAAGCTGGTCTTCATGTCCTCCATACTTAACAGTCAGAGGTTGTTCAATAAAACCTATTTCTTCGCTTGCTAGAATCTTTAACCACAGATCGTAATCTTCGCACACTGTAAAACTCTCATCAAAACCATTATGTTTTAAAAAGAGCTCGCGGCTTAAAATCACGGTAGAAGGAGAGATCAGGCAGAAGTCTAATGAGCGAATAAAAAGGTTTTTGCTACTCTTTTGGTGTTTGACCTTAGGATTGACTCTCACACCGTTTCTCACCCAGATTTCTTCGCTGTGAAGAAAAGAGAGGTGAGGAGAGTTTTTTAAAAAGTTGGCCTGTACTTGAAGTTTTTCCGGCATCCACTCATCATCGGAGTCCAGAAAAGAAATATAAGGTGCAGTGCTGTTTTTTACACCGAAGTTTCGGGCGGCACTGACTCCGCGGTTTTCCTGGCGATGAACAACGACTTTTGGGTGCGACTGGACTTGAACGAGCACGCTCGCTGTCTCATCAGTAGATCCATCGTCGACAATATGAAGTGTAAAATCCTGATAGGTTTGATTGAGCACACTTTGAATGGCCCTCATTAAAACCGGAGCGCGGTTAAAAGTAGGGATGATGACGTCTATTCGCATAAACGCCATCATAACATAAATTGAGGTTATTTCGCCTCATAAAGTTTTTGCTTTTCGCCTATCTCCTTACATCATGTTAATCTTTGCTCGGCCCGGTAGCATGAAAGAGTTTTCTTTTTCTCACACCAGGTCGAATAATCTTTTGCTTCTGGCTTGGATACGTTTGCTTATGAACCGGGTCCAGTGAAACTGGTTGATTGCGATGAATTGATTCTAAAATTGCCTGAATGATTTTAACATCGGCCGTTCCTTCCACCGGGCCTGGTTCTGGTGTTTTGTTTTTGATAATACCTGTCTCTTATACACATCTCCGAGCCCACGAGACGCTCAGTTA
>CAXHHE010000382.1:0-3572 GCA_964016365.1 uncultured Bacteriovorax sp.
GCGTCTCGTGGGCTCGGAGATGTGTATAAGAGACAGTTATACGCCTTGCAAAATAATTTTTTCTACATCACTCACAGTTTTTAATTCATGCAGGAGATTTAAATGTTCTCCCTTAATAAACCCTTCTGCATTAGAGTGCCTTAGATAAGACAGCAGTGAGTCATAAAAACCTTCGAAGTTTAAAATATAGCTCGGCTTCTGATGGTATTTTAATTGAGTCCAAGTCAAAACCTCAAACATCTCATCAAGAGTTCCCATTCCACCCGGTAAACTTAAAAAAGCATCTGCGTTGTCATACATCAGTTGTTTTCTTTGATGCATGTTATCCACAACGTGAAGTTGAGTCAGTCCACTGTGGGCCACCTCGTAATCAACTAAGGCCTGAGGAATTACACCAATCACTCTTCCTTTATTTTTTAAAACACTATCGGCAATGGCCCCCATCAGTCCGATCGAAGCACCACCGTAAACTAAACCTACGTTGTTTTTTACTAAAAGCTCGCCGATCGCACGACCTAGCTCAAGATATTTAGAACCCTGGCCCGATGCCGAACCACAAAAGATGCAGAGGTTTTTCATTTAGAGCGTCCTTTATCAAAATAGAAGAAGTATTCTTTGTTGCCGGTCTTTCCCAGAATAGGTGAATCACATTGATCGACCAGGAAAAATCCCTGGGCCTTACACCACTCTTTCATTTCGTGCATCATCACCAGGCGATGGCCTTCGCTTTTTACGATTCCATTCTGGTCAACACCTGTTGGACCAACTTCAAACTGAGGCTTCACCAGCGCGATGATCGCTCCTTGTGGCTTCACCAGATCGAAAATATTTTTAAGAACTAATTTTAATGAAATAAAAGAAAGATCCACGACGGCAAGGTCAACCTTCTCACTCAACTCGAATGGATAACGGATATTGACCCCTTCATGATTTTCCACACGCGGGTCTGAGCGAAGAGACTGGGCCAGTTGATCGTGACCGACATCAATGCAGTAAACTTTTTTAGCTCCCTGATGAAGAACGTAATCAGTAAAACCACCAGTGCTTGCTCCCACGTCCGCAACGACCAATCCTTCCGGATTAATTTGAAAACGCGCAAGTGCTCCTTCAATCTTATGAGCTCCACGAGAAACATATTGAACGTCTTTTCTCACTTCCAACCCCTCTGCGGTCACTTGTTGAGATGCCTTTTCGACTTTTTTCCCTTGATAAAACACCACACCTTCCTCGATTAAAAGCAACGCCTGCGACCTGGTTGAGGTCAGCTTTGCTTCAACGAGAACTTTATCAACGCGGTCTTTGGTCATAGTGAAACTGGAGTGATGACGATTTCAATCTGCTCTTCGTTGCGCTCAACGTGAGTGATTGTCTTCGTTTCACCTAAATAGATGTCCAGGTTAGGCTCGTTAAAAGTCTTAACGATTTTTCCATTGATGTTGTAAAGATCGCCCTTAATGCGCACAAACCCTGACGGCCCGTACTCATGAACGCTTTGAACATAAAAAGCAGAGATATCCGCTTTAATCCCGTTTTTCATCTGAATTAAAACGTGCTCTTTTTCATCCACTGACTGGATTGAATGTTGCTCTGTAGACAAGAAGAACCCTTTTCCGATTCCCTTTTTATAAATAAGGCTCACTTTTAAACCGATTTTTGCTTCCGCAACCGTTGTGAGCACCATAAGGCTTAAGACTAATAAAATTTTCATTCTAAAATCTTAAAGGATGATGCTTAAGGGTTCAATCGAATTGTGTACAGATCAGGCGTTTTGGTGCATACTTTGTTGACAACATATTGGGGTCAATAGCTCAGTTGGTTAGAGCTCCCGGCTCATAACCGGGTGGTCCTGGGTTCAAGTCCCGGTTGACCCACCATATTTCGGTTGTCATGATGAATTCACATGCCAACCGAAATATGGGACAATTAAGTATTTTTATCCACTGGCAATTGAAGTTGTTGTAATTTAGCCGATACCTTCCCTAAACTTCGCTCTAGACTTTCATTGTAAATAAAGGTTCTGAAAATATCTGTGCTCAGGCACTTTGCCCCTCCTTCCTTAGACAACCTAATCATTTCTTTTTCATTCTCAAGCTTCAAATAATCCAAAAAGCAAATTACCGAATCATATCTTTTATTAAGTTCACTTCGATTCGAACTTCCTCCTTCCGGAAAAACTGTTTTAAGTTTTATAAAATGTGCTTCTGAATAAATTGGTGTATCTTGAAGCATCAGCTCGTGATAATAAAACTCTGTTAATATTTTATTAAAATAATATGCTCCTTGATAGGTAACCTTTACACTGCTCAGCTCAGATGCCTGTTCAAGAATCTCAACATCCGACGTAACTGTATTTGTATCAATCATATTGTTTTGCAGTAAAAGGTTTAACTCTTCAATTATAATTGAATGGCTAAAATCTCCCATTTTAAAAACATCTAAAATCTCTTTGACCTTTACATATCTGTCTAGATGAACCACCCACTCCGTCTGATCTAATAAAAAATACATTATTCGAATTTTTAAGAAATGGCTTCTACCATTAATTGAAGGATAAAAAAAATTAAAAAGCATACTGCTATCATGTCTGTAAAAAAGCCTTGACTCTAATGCAATCGACTTTGCAAACTCCCAAATTGGAATTCTATAATTCTCATTAGTCATATACACATAAAGCTTTGAATGACCTGACACTAAAAATTTATTAAGCTTGTCAAGTCCAAGTCTGATATTTGGATATGACGTATCCTCTAAGAATTCAAGAACTGCAGAAGCTTTATGTTCATCAAAAAGAGTCAATTTAATATTTGAAAATAAATCTTTAAATCCATCGGGAGTAAGCTTTACTTTCTTATTATTTACTTCTGTATCTATTTCTTTAAATTTAAAAAATTTATCTATATAATTTAATCTGCGTTTAATTACTTCCCTATAAGGTGGTGCACTTATATGAAATACCGAACTCATGAATGCATCAAATGGCGGTTTGTTTTTCCATTTATAATAATATCCTTCTCGCAAAGAAATTATTATCACGCTCTTTAACCTTCTCTGGAGGCTAGTTGCCAACAAAAATGCTGACCTTTGAGCTGAATCATCAAGCTGATCAGCGTTGTCGAACACAATACAGACTTTTTTAGAGCATTGAACTCGTAAATATCGAGATACGGCTTCTAGATGAATTACTGAATCTTTCATTTTTTCTTCAAAGAGATTCGAAACCTTTAAATTAATCTGCTCTTCATTGTGTGCAATATTCTTCCAAACCCCTTCTTTGTTTTCCTTAATTTCTCTATGATAAATTTGTTTTAAAACGCCATCTGAGTGCAAAGATAGCTCTGGATAATTCTCTTTAAGTTTTTCAAGAATATTTTTACACATCTGCTGCGTATCTTTGATGTCTTGTTCTGTTTTGTTTCTAAAATCTATATACACAGTTGGTTTACTGTTTTTTTCTTTTGAAGAAAGAGTGCTAAAGAAGTATTTTATAAATGTTGTTTTTCCAACTCCTTTTCCACCAATTATAATAATCCTGTCTCTTATACACATCTGACGCTGCCGACGAAGGCTTCTGT
>CAXHHE010000383.1:0-3537 GCA_964016365.1 uncultured Bacteriovorax sp.
TAGCAAAAACGCCGGCTGTTTTGTTCTTTGTGAATTCAGACATAACTTTTTCCCGTTGGTTCGCGCTTTAAAAAATTTCTAAATATTGTTACGATTAAAAGTAAAGTTCGTAAAGTTTATTGGCTTTTTAAAAAAGATTACTTAAGCTTAATTATTAATTGTTTTTCCCATCAATATTTACGGAGTGAATCACTTGAGATTGTCTGATTCAGAAGAGCGCAAAACCAAGATTGTGATTAACAGCATAATCTTAGCGATTTCCCTGTATGGGATGTCGCAGCGAGACTACGTTTTCCAAAAAACATCTATTGCTGAAAGAGTCATTATCGACCTGATGGCCCCTGTCCAAAGCTTTGTGACTGGGATCCAAGAAGGGATGTCTTCGTATGTTGAACACTACGTCGCGAACCTTAATGCCAGCAAAGAAAATAAAGTTCTAAAAAATAAGATCTCTGACCTGCAAAACGAAGTTTTCAGCTACCAGGAAGCGGTTAAAGAAAGTGACCGTCTTCGCGAGCTGATTAACTACGGCGAGCAGTTAGAGAGAAAGAAAATCGTTGCCCGCGTTGTTTCGTGGGATTCAGCGGATGATTACAAAGTTATTCGTATCAACAAAGGTGTTAAGCACGGAGTGAAACTGCACTCAGTTGTCGTGAGTGCTGAAGGTCTGGTTGGATACGTTTATCGTCTGACAGCTCACTTTGCTGACGTTATCACAATTCTTGATGCCAACAACCGCGTTGACGGGGTGGTTGAGCGTTTAAGATCTCACGGGGTGGTTGAAGGATACAGCCGCGGTCGCTGTATTATGAAATATGTTAACCGTACAGAGCCGATCATCCTGAATGACATCGTTTTAACAGCGGGTCTGGGGAATGTTTATCCAAAAGGACTTAAGATCGGATACATCTCGCGTATTGAGCGCGAAAGTTACGGGATCACTCAGCACGTAGAAATCACGCCAATCGTAAATTTCTCAAAACTTGAAGAAGTTCTGGTTCTGGTTCAAGAGCAAGAAGAAGATAAACAACTCGAGTGGAAGGCCTTAGACCAAGAGCCGGAAGCAGGCGAGATTAAACGATGAAAACAAACTTAAAAGATATTATTGTTCCACTGATTAAAACGCTCATCCTTCTTTTCTTTTTAGAAGTTATGACGACAGCAGTATTCCCGAATATTGGTCTTCTACACTATAGAATTCCGTTCAATATTCTACTGGTTTTATTCCTTGGTCTAAGACTTGAAACTCCATACCTGGCCATCATTATTATGATCGTTCAATACTTTCACGGATTTTTCTCCGTTGAAGGTTGGGAGATGGGAACAGTTACCGGAATCGTGATCTGTGTTGTCGTTTCTTACGTAAGAGAAATGATCCACTTCTCGTCTTGGACGATGACGATCTTAATTACCCAGGTCTTCCAATTGTTATGGTTTTTTGTACAATCAATTCTCATCTATATTCAGCTTGGAAGTTTGAATTATATTTTTGAAAAAGGCTGGCGCTTCCTTCCTCAGTCCGTCATTATCGCCCTTTTATCGCCGATCTTTTTCTATATCTTAAATAGAATCTGGAACGTTGATGATCGCGGTATGCTAGGAGATAAGGTCTAATGTTCGGTGAAGACGATCTGGTCAAATCCCACCAGGAAAGAGCAGATTTATTATTTAATATTATTGTTATAGCTTTTGCGATTTTGCTTGCCCGTTTGTGGTACCTGCAGATTTATCGCGGAAAGCAGTTCTTTAACTACTCTCTGGAAAACAGACTTCGTAAAGACGTTGTCCGTGCTCCACGCGGGATGATTTTCTCGCGCAATAACGTTCTTCTTACTCACAACGTTCCGCGCTTTGATGCGATCGTGACGCCTCAGTATTTAGAAAGTTCAGACGAGACAGTGGCCTATCTTGGTCAAATCCTGGAGATGACTCCGGATGCGATCAAAAAAATCCTAAAACGCTACCAGGGACAAGCAAAATACATCCCGGTTGTTATTAAGAAAAACATTTCAAGAAAAGAAGTAGCGATTATTGAAACTGAATCGGCAAGACTGCCGGGGGTTTCGGTTGAAACATTCATTTCCCGCGAGTACACCGACCGTGATGCCGGTGCCCACTTATTGGGATACATTTCAGAAATTTCTCAGGAAAAACTACCAAAGCTGCGCGAGCGCGATAAGTACGATTACAAACAAGGTGACTTCATCGGGCAAGCGGGGATCGAGCAGCAATTTGACTTAGAAATCAGAGGACAAGACGGCTACCAGTTCATGGAAGTTGATGCCAGAGGACGCGCCAGAAGACACGTCAGCTCTGATGATCTTTACTCTGGAATTGAAAACAAAATGGCTGAGCCAGGGAAAAACGTTCGTTTAACAATCGACCGCGATGTTCAGCTAGCAGCTTATCACGCGCTTGATGGAAAAGACGGAGCAGCCGTTGCTCTGGATGTTGAAACAGGTGAAGTTATCGCCATGGTTTCTCGCCCAGCTTACGACCCAGGAAACTTCTCGACAGGTCTTACTTCAAACTATTGGGGTGGACTAGTTATGGATGAGAAGAGACCACTTCGCGATAGAACAATTCAGGAGCACTATTCTCCGGGATCAACATTTAAAACACTGACTCACATTGCGGCCCTTGAAGAGGGAATCATCAACGAAAACACGAAAGTTGTTTGTACTGGTGGTTACAGAATGGGGGGAAGGGTTTTCCACTGTTGGAAAAAAGAAGGTCACGGTGTTGTTGACGTTATTAAGGCGCTACAAACTTCATGTGACGTTTTCTATTACACAATTGGTAACAAGATCGACATCGACGTTATTTATAAATACGCGACGATGTTTGGTATGGGACAGAGATCAGGAATCATTCTTCCTCGCGAAACTTCAGGTTTAATTCCAAATAAAGAATGGAAAAAGAAACGCACAGGGATCGAGTGGCAGAAAGGGGAGACTCTTTCATGTGTTATTGGTCAGTCATTCGTTAACGTCACTCCACTTCAGCTGGCGATGTTCTATTCAACTTTAGCAAACGAAGGGAAGTTATACCGTCCACACGTTGTTAAGGAAGTATTCTCAAACACTGGACAGGTATTAAAGAGATACGAACCAGAACTTATCAATGAGTTTAAAATTTCTAAGAAGACACTTGATCTGACAAAACGTGCACTATTTGACGTAGTAAACGTGCCAGGTGGTACAGCTTACTCACAAAAAGGAATGGGGATTCAGATGTCTGGTAAAACCGGTACGGCCCAGGTTATCAGTTTCTCGGCAGATAAAATTTTCAGTAAATGTGAGAACCAAGAATACAGATTCCGTCACCACGGTCTATTTACAGCTTATGCACCAAGTGTGAATCCAAAAATCGCTGTTGCGGTTGTTGTAGAGCACGGATGTCACGGGGGTTCTGCCGCTGGTCCGGTTGCCCGCGCGATGGTTTCGGCCTACATGAACAAGTACTTCCCAAAATATCAGGAAAAGCTGATTCTGTCTCTTATACACATCTGACGCTGCCGACGAAGGCGTCTGTGTA
>CAXHHE010000384.1:0-3529 GCA_964016365.1 uncultured Bacteriovorax sp.
CGATATCTACAAAGAAGCCTTCGTCGGCAGCGTCAGATGTGTATAAGAGACAGAATTAAGACTGAACAGTGAGTAATAATGTCGTTTTATGTTTTTATAAAAAAACATAAACACGCAAAATGTTTTTTAAAAAATGCGCAAACAAACACAGCTTAAGACATATGTATTTATCATGAAAATAATTTAGATGAGCATTGACTTAGATTGGGCATTGAGACTAAAAGCATGCAGCAGAAAATATATTTTTTATTAAACCCTCATTTTAGGAGAACACAATGAGAAAATTGCTTTTATCCGCCATGGCGTTTGTAGCGCTTTCGGCACAAAGTGCTTTTGCAATGAATTTGACTTTTCAATTCGATGTAAACAGTTCAGGTCCATCTCTTTATGCATGTAACGCTGGTATTAAGCATGGTGCTCAAGCGAACATTTGCTTTGATAGAAGAGATGCAACAAAGTCATGTACACAAGGTTGTGCAGCTGGAAATGTAAATGCATGTCAGCCTGGGACATTGCCAGCAGACTGTGTTTGTACTGGAGAGTATGACCCAACAGGATTCGATGGAAATTACAGAATGGATTTCCTACAAGCAACAACAGCAGATTGGTCAGACAATGAATTAGCTGCAACTAGCAACGTTCAAAACCACAATCTAATTGCTGATGCTGTAGATGTTGGTGCTAGCTTTAACCAACTTTATGGTGCAAAAGGGGCATTCCCAGTTAATGCTGCTTACAAACGCCAAATCAAATCAATGTCAGTTAATCTTGGTTCTGAGCTTTATGGAGCTGAGTACTTCGTTGATATCTGTTACCGTGGACCACAAATTGATTACACTGGACTTACACACAATGCTGGTGAAAGAGGTCTGAATTTCAACCTTAAAGCGAAAGCAACAGTTATCGACTTAAAGAAAGCTAACGGTGAATTTTTTGCTAAATATCACGAAGCTGCAAACCTAAAAGTTTCAGTAGAAGCTCGTTGTATTATGGACGATAGCTTCAACTACTGTTTAGCAGATATCCTTCCTGGTGAAACAGCTGGATGTGGAGCAATCGCAAAACAAGACTATACTCTAGTCGGTAAGTCTGGAGAAGAAACGATTACGAGTGCAAACGTACTGAGCTTAATCAACAAAGCTACAATTACAGCTGGAACAAGTGAATCAAATGTAACTCCAAGATTCTGTCAAATTCGTTATACTTTTAAAGAAACAAACAAATCAATGAGAAAGTGGAAACTACAACGCGCTAGAATCTGCACTTATACAGAAATTTCTGAATCATCAGGAAACTAAAAATAATGGGCAGGAGTGTAAGCACTCCTGCCTTTTTTAAGAGAAGTAGAATGAAAAAAATACTATTCATCATGTTAATTATTTTAGGCGATAAGGCATCTGCTTGCAGATTGACAACTCCGAGCTATTCTAATTTTGCAATCTCTACTGAAGATGAAAGAATTTTTTCATACGGAATTAAATCTGTTGATGAGAAACTGCCAGGGGCCACCATTTCAAATTGCCGTGAAACGGCAATGAAAAGGCGATTTGTCATGATCACATTTGGGCCGGAGATTGTTGGATTAAGTGATTCCGTACGCGGGATTAACTTTGATAAATCTTTTACTTACAACAATAGCTGTACTATCGAAAATAATCCATTGATCTTTAAGCAATCTGAAGAAGATGAAAAAAATGAATTTAATAGTAAATGGAAATTTATTAATGAATGTGTTGAATTGACTGTTACTGATAAAGGAAATGCTCCTATCGCTTTTCCTCTCGATCAGGAGGGTTGTACTGTTACCAGAGTGAGTTCACATAGTGCGGTCTTTAACGGAGGCTTCTGCTTTTTTAAGCCAGGCCCTGATTCAGAGTACAATGTCTCTGTTAGCGTGAAAGATTCATGTAAAAATCTCAGTGGTTACAAAGAGTCAGGGGCCAGGCTCCAGGATTTAAAGACTGGGTTGAATTTTTATACCTCGGCAACTTATAAAGATGATCTCGATGATCTGTCTGCTTTTGGTTCATCTGAAGTTAGACTTTCAGTAAATCCTGTTAAAGATCTTTTTAAGACTTCGGACAATTTCGGTATTTTGAGACCGACGTTTCCCGGGGACTTTCCTGCGAATGATATTCATTTTGGCAATATAAAATTTGATTCCCAGGGAGAACGCTGGGTGAATATCCAAACTCCTTTTATCGTTAATAATATTTGCGATAGAATCGCCAAAAATGGCATTGAGTCTTCTGTTTGTGATTATTCAACACCGATAGCGGGCAATATTTATTTGAAAAATGCAAAAGGTGAAGTCATCGCAGAATGGTATGACGGAGGATTAGCTCCCGCGCAGTGGCAGGGAGTTTTAAATGGCGAAGGGAAAATAATTTCGCAAGAATTCCTGCCAACTAATACGACATACAAAATAGAGGCGCTATTTAGTGATCCGTATTATGACTTCAACAATTTCAAAAAATACTTGAATAACAAAATCAATACTGATCATGTGGGATTTGGCAGCATTCATAGCTCTGATGGAATTTCAATTATTCCTGAAGTCGGGGGGGTTTCAGAATCGGGACAGATGATTAATATTGGAGAGATTGCAGAAGTCAGTTTTCCTGCGGCCATTGATGACTTAAGTGCTCTTAGAAAGAGACTGAATTCATATTTTTCTTCGACGATGTTTCCTCCTATATATGAAAAAGTTTGTCTTGCGGGAACTGCTCATTGTGAAAAAACAGGGAAGCCTTTTATTAAGCTATCGGCCACCTTTAAAGTGAATGCTGATTATTCGTTGTCAGATCTCCAGGTAGAAAGAAATTCAACGCTATTAGGTTCGTATAAAAGAAAAATTGAAAATCAACCAAACTATGTTTGTAAGTAAACTAAGGAGAGCAAAATGAAAAGAATGTTACAATTAGTATTAATCGCTCTAACTGTCGTGACATCTGTTGCGTCAACATCTTTTGCAGAGGATGCAGGAGACATTTTTATTCCAGGAGATGGAGAATTTGAATTCGAAAGATTCTCTAATGAAGGGATTCTTCTGGCAATTGACAGAGATGCAAGAGTTGCTTGCCATTCAAACGGGCAGTGTGTGCTTTCTTCTGTCCAAAGTGATTCTAAGGGCTGGGAAGTTTCATTTAATTTTGGACAAGGAAATAGCATCAATAGCGGCAGTGGAACAACTATCATTACAGGTGGATATGATTCTGGAAAAAATGATTGTAATACCTGTAATGGAATTAACTGGGGTTTAACGTTAACATATAAAAAGAGTTCTTGTACTCAGCAGGTAATGGTTCCTCGAGCTCTATATTATTCAATGAACAGATATCTTTACGGTTTAATGCAGGAAACAGGGGAGACACGCAAAGGTTTCACTCCGGCAGATGAAACAATGATTATGTTTTACTCAACGATAATGAAGCAGGCATCTGCAAGTGGATGTGGAAGCAAATAGTTTTTTTAGGCCATAGAATCTGTCTCTTATACACATCTCCGAGCCCACGAGACGCTCAGTTAT
>CAXHHE010000385.1:0-3518 GCA_964016365.1 uncultured Bacteriovorax sp.
GAAGCTTTGGTCATGATGTCTCTGTCTGTGCTTTTTGTCGCACCAACAATCATCTGAGTGCTTTGGCCTCCAGGGGAATATTGAGGAGCTTTCTTAAAAAGTTTTTTCTCCTCGATATTCTCCACAATGCGGCCTTGAATCTGCTCCATTGATTTTTCAATCTCGGTGTGTGTTTTAGCTGGAGCAAGATTGGTCAAATCTTTTGGGGTTGGAAGCTCAATATTGGCGCTTAAGCGGTCTGCATAAAGACCTGCTTTGTTTAAGAGTTCCTGCGAACAACCAGCAACGGCCTTTAAATGAATGTAGCCGCCAAACTTGTGATCGACGCGAAGGCGGCGGGCCACTTCAATCATTTCTTCCATTGTTTCATCTGCGCTTCTGGCCACACCCGAACTCAAGAAAAGCCCTTCGACATAATTTCTTCTGTAGAAGTCCATTGTGAGGTTGACGATTTCAACCACAGAAAACTTCGCGCGTTTGATTTGGCTCGATATACGATTTACGCAATAGCTGCAGTCGTAGATACAAAAGTTGGTTAAAAGAATTTTTAAAAGAGACACGCATCTTCCATCAGGGGTGAAGCTATGGCATATACCTGAGCCTTCCAAATTTCCGATTCCACCGCGTGCCGCTTTTCTGTAAGCACCACTTGAAGCACATGAGGCATCGTATTTGGCGGCGTCGGCGAGAATTGAAATTTTGTCTTTTAATTCCATGTCTTGATGCTAATCAGATTTCCAAAAAAGAAAAGCGTAATTTTTGCGTAAGTTTAAATTTATCTATAAAATTAAGAAGTTAGGTATGCAGAAGTAGCTTGTCTAATGCTCGCCTAATCCTATTTATTGATTCTTTGACGAATAGCCTAAAGAGAACCTTAAAAGCTATCGAGAAGTATTCCGGACTATTTTGGCTATTTTTTATATAGGGGTTTGGTTATGTGGAATACTTTGGGACTGAGAACTAAGCTGCTTTTTCTATGTGGAACGCTGCTCTTTTTTACAGTTGTTGTAGGTGGAGTTAGCTATTGGGGGATTAACAAAATGGATGAAAGTCTTAGTAAACTTTCAACCGTGAGCATTCCCAATATTAAGTCAGCAGACAATTTGTATTTGTATTACAGCAAGATTCGTATTGCCTTAAGAACGCTGGGACTTCCGGGCATTTCAAAAGCAGAGGAAGAGGCATCTGTGCAGGCAGTGCTTGATCTTATTGGCATTTATGAAAAAGAAAATAAACACTACAGGGAAACGCCTTTTTCTCCTGGAGAAAAAGAGCTCTATGCGCAGGTTGAAAAAGACTGGACGGATTTTAAAAGTATCGGGATTAGAGTATTGGCACTTCAAAAATCAGGAACGGCTGAAGATAAGGCTAAAATCCTGGCCATCTTTTTAAAGGACTGTCCGGAAGCGGCGGCAGCCTATAACAAGAGTATTCTTGCTCTTGTTTCTTTTCATGAAAATAATGCCAATAAGTGGATTGCTAAAGGAATGGAAGAGGCCAGCTTGATTAAGTATCTGCAAAATACAATTATGATTGGTGGTATTCTCTGTGGCTTTATTGTGGGTTATTTCTTCGCTCAATCGATTTCAAAATTACTGCATGAGATTTCTGACAGCTTAAATGAGGGCTCTGATAAAATTGCTTCTTTTACAAATGAAATCAACACGGCAAGCACAAGTTTATCTGCGAGTATCACTCAGCAGGCAGCGGCGTTGCAACAGACAACGGCGGCTGTTGAAGAAACGAGCGCGAGTGTTGTCAGCAACGCAGACAACGCTAAAAAATCAGCTGAAGTTTCTGAGCACAGCAAAGAGAGTGTTCACGTTGGGAAAGTGGCCGTTGAAAATGTGATGAAGGCCATTGATGATATCTCAGCAAGTATTATTGAAATTAAAGATGAAATTGAAAACAGCAATAAAGAAATCAGTGGAATCGTAACAATCATTAATGAGATTGGAGCTAAAACCAAAGTTATTAATGAAATTGTTTTCCAGACAAAACTTCTTTCTTTCAACGCTTCGGTTGAAGCTGCGAGAGCTGGAGAGCATGGAAAAGGATTCGCAGTTGTTGCTGAGGAAGTTGGAAACCTGGCCGCCATGAGTGGGAACTCAGCTAAAGAGATTACTGATCTTTTGGAAAACAGTATCCGTCAGGTTGAAGCGACAGTTGAGCATTCAAAAAAGCGCATTAGCGCTTTGATGGAGGCGAGTAAGGATAGAGTTATCACGGGAACAGAGACGGCACAAAAGTGCAGTGAGGCCCTTGATGAAATTATCTCCCACGTAAATAATGTCAATATCATGGTGAATGAAATTTCATCAGCGAGCAACGAGCAGTCTCAGAGTATCCGAGAGATTACAAAAGCGATGAGTGAAATTGATAGTGCTTCTCACCAAAATAGTTCGGCTTCTCAATCAGCTCGCGAATCCGCTAATCACTTAGGTGATCAGGTTGAAGATTTCCGAGGACTGGTTATCAGACTTAATACATTTATCGAAGGAAAGAAAAGCGCTTAGGCGCTTTTCTCCTTTTTAAAGCAGTGCTGAGAAAATCATCAGCAACCCAACTAGCGAAACGACCCAAATCAGAGTTCTCGCCCCGATAATGCCAAAAGCATAAAATGGTACATAAATGAGTCTTGCCCAGAAATAGAGATGGGCCCCGAGAGTCGTCGTGGCATTTGCCATTCCAGTGAGTTGAACGATTAAAGTAGTGGCGATAAAAAAAGGAAACGTTTCCATAAAATTTTTAAACGCGCGATCAAGTCTTCCAGCGATTCCCGAAGGTGGTGGAGTTGGTTTGTCCCGAGAAGAGAGATTCCATTGCAGACCGCGCTCTTTAGTGGTCATTGCAGCGGCCAGCAAGAGCTGGATGAGTCCAAGGACGCACGAGTAAAATAACATTTTCATTTCGGATGATAAAACCATAGGATCCTCGTTATAGATCGTCTTTACTCTTAACGGGTCTGATAGTGTAAATCACTTCGTTGACTTGGCCTTTGGCCTCTTCTTTTGAAAGTTCTTCAAGAATATCTTTTTCAGACAGACGGACCAGTTCATCTGTTAATTGACGGACAATTTCTTTTTGTTGATGGCGGTCTCTGCGGTTATTTTCCTGAGGAGTGCGTTTGCCTTTTTTCTTGTCGACAAGCCCTTTTTGAATGTCCTGAATGTCATTGGCATTTGTGAATGGGTCCAGGTTTTTTTTGTGTTTAGCTTTCTTCGACATTCATAAATAATACTGCATTTATGGATCAGAAGATATGGGTTTTTTAGCCAAAAAGCCCCGTGGGTACGGGGCTTTCGTGGTTATTGTTCCTATAGCTCAGTGCTTTGAGGTTTGATAACGATATCTACACGACGGTTTTGTGCTCTACCATCGGCAGTTTTGTTAGTAGCGAGTGGTTTTTGGTATCCATAACCCACAGCTTCAATTTTAGCAGAGTTCTCAATTCCTCCACCGCTAGACTGTAGGTAATCCTTAACAGCTTGAGCGCGGTTTTGAGAAAGGCGGTCGTT
>CAXHHE010000386.1:0-3480 GCA_964016365.1 uncultured Bacteriovorax sp.
GATAACTGAGCGTCTCGTGGGCTCGGAGATGTGTATAAGAGACAGGTTTTAGTAGTTGAACACGATGAAGATACAATGAATGAAAGTGATTACATTATCGACATGGGACCAGGAGCCGGTATTCACGGAGGGACAATTGTTTCTCACGGACCACTTCCAAAACTTTTGAGTGATAAGAAATCACTGACGGCAAGATTTCTTTCAGGCGCTGAGCGCATCCCGGTTCCACAAACGAGAAAGAAGGCCACTAAGTTTTTAAAGTTAACTGGAGCAACTGAACACAACCTAAAAAAACTCGACGTTAATTTCCCTCTTGGTGGATTAGTGTGTGTAACGGGGGTGAGTGGTTCAGGAAAATCAACTCTTGTTCATAAGGTTTTAGTTCCTGCTTTAAAAACGCACTTAACTAATACCCATAAAACACTTTATTCGAAAGCTAACTACAATGCTCTTGCCGGCGTAGATGAAATCAAGACGGTTATCGAACTTGACCAGTCTCCCATCGGAAGAACACCGCACTCAAACCCGGCCACATACACCGGACTCTTTGATGATATTCGCGATATCTTTGCTTCAACCAATGAATCGCAAATCAGAGGGTATAAAACAGGACGCTTTAGCTTTAACGTTAAAGGTGGACGCTGTGAAGAGTGTGAAGGTAACGGTGTAAAAAAGATCGAAATGCACTTCCTTCCTGATGTTTATATCACTTGTACTGAATGTAAGGGAACTCGCTACAATGCTGAAACTCTTTCTGTTCTTTATAAAGGAAAAAACATCGCTGAAGTTCTAGAAATGTCGATTGAAGAAGGCTGTGAGTTCTTTAAAAACCACACTAAAATCTCTCGCGTCCTGGAAACACTTCGTTCCGTTGGTCTGGGCTATATGAAATTAGGTCAGCCAGCAACGACACTCTCAGGTGGTGAAGCTCAACGATTGAAACTCTCTCGCGAGCTTTCAAAAAGAACAAAAGGGCACTGTCTATACGTTCTTGATGAACCGACAACAGGTCTTCACTTCCAGGATATCAAAATCCTTCTTTCAGCTCTTCAGCAACTAGTTGATCAAGGTCACACACTTTTAATTATCGAGCACAACCTCGACGTTATTAAAACTGCCGACCATGTTATCGACCTGGGGCCTGAAGGTGGAACAGGTGGAGGAGAAGTCGTGGCAATAGGGACTCCGGAAGAGGTCGCTAAAAACCCAAAATCTATTACTGGTAAATATTTAAAGAAAGTTCTTAAAGCATGATTCATATAACAGACGCCAACGATCCACGGATTGCAGAGTTTATCTCAATCCGTGATCATGTACTCAATTCAAAAGACCTCATCATTGCTGAAGCTGAAAAGCTTTTCCTGCAACTGCGTGCGAGCAATAAACCCATTCATAAAGTCCTGGCAACACCAGCATTCATTGAAAGACACCAGCTTTCAGGCGATAACATTTTTGCTGCCGATAAAAAGGTGCTTGAATCTGTTGCCGGTTTTAAAATTGAGTTTGAAGTTCTAGTCCTGGCCGAAAAACCAAAAGACACTGCTCTTGATCAGCTCGACAATCGAATCATTGCTCTTAATGGTCTAACTTCACCTGAAAATGTCGGAAGCATTGTCCGCTCAAGCGCTGCTTTTGGAATTAAGTCCATGCTGATGGATGAAAAGACATGTTCACCTTACTTAAGACGCTGCATCCGCGTTTCTATGGGAAATATCTTCGCCATGAAAACGCATCATGCACTTAATGTTAGAGGGGATTTAAAAAGACTTAAAGAATTAGGTTACACTATTCTTTCAACGGCCAATATCCCAGGCTCTATTGATGTGGCCGATTATAAATTCCCTGAAAAATGTGTTCTTATCATCGGAAGTGAAGGTCATGGTATCGACCAAGACATTCTTAATCTTTCCGACACTATTTTAAAAATTAAAATTGATCCACAGGTAGCACACCTCAATGCTGCCAATGCCGCTGCCATCTTTTTATCGAAGATGAGCTCGCTTTAAAAGGAGACCCCATGGAAGCTAACGTTAAATGGAATACAAAATTAAGTTTTACTGGAAATGTTAGGGGACATGAGACTCAACTCGATACAACTCTTGCTAACGGAAGCTTAAACCGTGGCCCAAGTCCAAAAGAAATGCTTTTAAACGCCATTAGTGCATGTGCCGGAATGGATATCGCTTCAATCTTAGAAAATAAAAAAGAGCCACTGCTTACACTTGATATCAACGCTAAGGCCAACATGACGAAAACGACGCCATCGTATTTTGCCGACATTCATTTAATCTATAAAATTGGCGGTGAAGTGAATAAAGATATGGCAATCAAAGCTTGCGAAGCATCGATGACAAAGTATTGTGGTGTGAGTCTCATGCTGAGCAAAGTCTGCCCAATTACTTATGACGTTCTTCTCAATGGAGAAAAGATCTTCTCTGGCGAGTCAAAGTTCTAGAGTCTTTCTGACACTACTATCTTCTTAATGCTTTCATGCTCTGACAGCGTCTTGTTGTTTACAAGTTCGTTCGTTAACCTACCTTCATTGTTCTTTTTTAAGGAGTTTTTATGAAGTGGTTAATTCTATCCCTGGTCCTTTCATCGCAAGCTCTCTTTGCTTCAAGTGAAGTCGATCAACTCTCTTTTCTTTATTACAAAAACAAGATCAATAGTTTTGAAAAAGGAATTGAAGGTGAAGACCAATGTTATCCTCACCCAGACTCAAGTTCATGCGCGAAAGTAGTATGTGCAAATCTTCCTTCATACATGTGTGACAGCGCTGATGAAATCAAACAAGTGACAACTATGTGTAAAGGAAATTTTGGAGGTGAGTGTGTTGCAAGAATTATCAAGCAACTTCCTTCATATCAAAGTGATTCATTAGATGAAATGAAAGACATCACTAATCAATGCAGTGGTGTGTTTGGTTCAAGATGTTTTGATTTCTTCGCAAATAAACTTCCTGCTTATCAACTTGATTCTCGCGATGAAGTCTTCGAAGTGTTAGGCCAATGTAAAAATGCTTCGTATGATGTTGTCGACTGTGCAGTCTTTACTTGCGACAAACTTCCATCATATCAATGCGACTCTCGCGATGAACTCATCAATGTTTTAAAGTCATGTGGTAATTAATCTGGGGGCTTTGCGCCCCTTTTTTATTTTTTGTTGCCTAGTTGACAAAAATTTAAACTGCGTTTATTCTGACAAAGGTTATTACTTTAACACGAGGGAGGTACATTTATGATTTCAATTAACAAAATGATTTGTACTGATCGTCGTGTGTCTCAACCCGTCCAGCTCTAAAGCACACTTCTAATCTTTGTACATTCATTGTCATTAATTCGGATCAACTCAAATGTAGTTTTTAGTTTTGTTGTTTTAATTTTTAGTATTTTTTAATTTTATTGGAGTTTTATATGGAACATTTGTTTCACAGGAATTGTTTTGACTTTTTTCTATAATTTAAAGAGTTAAGTTTCTATT
>CAXHHE010000387.1:0-3477 GCA_964016365.1 uncultured Bacteriovorax sp.
ACACAGAAGCCTTCGTCGGCAGCGTCAGATGTGTATAAGAGACAGGCTTTCTATTGAGCCTATCTGTGATGAAGTTGTCATCAATGTAGGTTTCGATGACCAGGAATGCACAAAAGATGACGGGACATATGCTTATTTAACGTCAAACCTTAAAGGTGAGAAATACAAGTTCATCAAAAGCTGGTGGGACCCTGCTATCCAAAAAAGCGGTTTGATTCTTTCTCAGCAAACGAATATTGCTCTAGAGCAGTGTACTGGTAAATACTGTCAGTACATTCAGGGTGATGAATGTATCCACGAAGACGATCTGCCGGCGATTTTGGCCGGAGTAGAAGAGATGGAAAAAAATGACCAGATTGATGGTCTGGTTTTTAACTACATGCACTTTTACGGAAATGTGGATATCTATAAGTACACGAGAACGATGTACAGAAGAGAAGTCCGCCTGGTGAGAAATCACAAAGGAATCAAGTCGTGGTTAGATGCCCAAGGCTTTAGAAAGGCCGATGATACAAAACTTAAAGCGCGCTTGATTAAGGCGAGAATTTTCCACTACGGTTGGGCAAGACCAGAAAAAGTCATGGCCAAGAAAGTGGTGGCCTTCGACCGCCTTTACCACGGCAATGCTAAAGATAATCAAAAAGAGTTCGCCTACACGCGTGTGTGGGGTTTAAAAAAGTTTAAAGGCACTCACCCAAAGGTGGCGAAGCCTTGGTTAGATGCCAACCGCAACGAGCTTGATTTTGATAAACTTCCATTTCAATTTTCATCACGTATCTTAGATGTCATCGTGAGTGATTTAATTGAAAGTGCCACCGGTTACCGTGTCGGTGAGTACAAAAACTACAAGCTGATTTAAATGAAAATTATTCTCTTTAACGGGTACGATGTTTGGGGTGGTGGTGAGAAGTGGAACTTCGAAGTCGCTCAAAAACTTTTATCCGCTGGGCATGAAGTGGTCTTTATTGGGCCAGCAAATGGGGAGCTTTTTAAGCGTTTTGATAAACTAAAAGCAACTCAACCTCATTTGGATACACTTGAGTTTCCAATCACTGATAAGACCTACCTTAACTTAGTTAAGCAAATGGTCTTCTGGCAGCTTTTAAACCAAATTAATGCCGATGCCTTTGTCTTTAACTCTTACCGCGACGTCAGAGCTGTGGGATGGGCCGTTGGTTGCTCTCAGATTAAAAAACGCATCCTGAGAGTCGGGACACCTCATGCTCCAAAAAATAAATGGAGCTACCGCCTGACTTTTAAAAATGGAATCAATACTTTCGTTGGGATTTCTGAAGACTGCATTGAAGCATTCAGAAAAACAGTTCCCGAATTTCTTGAAGGAAAAACTATCGCCAAGATCACTAATGGAATCAAGCTCGATGAGTTTGTGCCTGTTAAAAAAGAAATTGGTGAGACCTTTATCTTTGGAAACTGCTGCCGCCTGACTGATCAAAAAGGGCTTTCGCTCTTTTTACAGGCCATGAAAATCCTGGTGGATCAAGGCCATAAGGTAAAGGCGATCATCGCCGGAGACGGAGAAGACAAAGCGAAGCTCCTCAAAGAAAGGGGGGAGCTGGGATTGGATTCAATTGTTGAATTCACCGGACATATCGAGAAGACAGCGGAATTTTACCCGCAGATTGATGCCTTACTTTTTACTTCTTATTTTGAAGGAACAGCAAGAACCATTTTAGAGTCGTATGCCTGTGCAAGACCGGTGATTGCTTTTAAGGCAAGCAGTATGGCCGAAATGGTAAACGATGGGGTTGATGGTTACTTTGCTGAAGCTTTTAGTGTTAGTGACCTCGCTAAAAAAGCGGCGCTCATGATCTCTGATAAAAAGAAAGTGTTGGAGATGGGGCAAGCGGGAAGAGCAAAGGTCGAACGCGACTTCTCAAGCGATGCAACCTATGCCCAATGGGTTCAATTAATTACCAAATAAATTATTCGCATGTAACGTGAGCGGTGATCTTTGTCAGTTTTGAGTATGGATCATTCTCTACAGTCACAATTTCTGTTTCATCTGAAACCAGGACGACTCTTCCGTAATGCTTTTTGTATGTCAGGACATTTTCAAACCAAGAAAGGTTGTATGAGCACACCTGAGTCTCTTCACTTTTATTTGTAATTGTTAATGTCACAGTATTATCTTCATCGCGTGTAACGCTGAAATCCGGTGTATAAGCAAAAACTGAGAATGAAGATAAGATTGATAGGGCAAGAATCGTTTTTTTCATCATTAACTCCTTTTAAGATGCGAGGTAATGAAAGTGTACTGCCCCAAAAACAAAAAGGCACCGCTTTCGCAGTGCCTTTTAGGTTTTTTTAGAATTTGTTGATGTAGTTAGCTAGGTTCGGGAAATCGATGAATGGGTTTCTGTTACCTTGAGAATAGTGGATTTGGTTGTTTCTTTCCATTTCTGCGTCATCAACTGGATCGATTTCGTTCCACTTTCTTAGAACTCTTTCTTCAGCAGCTGGAACTTTGATTTTGTATCTAACTGAGAAGTAGAAGATAGCGCGAGCTACGTTTCCTTTGTGTTCAGTTGGTGGTTCGAAAAGATCATCACTTCCGCCATCGTTAGATGAACCTGATTTTGAAGCTTCACAATCACCAGCAAGAGCGCCGTTGTCTTGAGAGATATCAGCGAAGTCGTAGTTTCCTCTAACAGAGTTAGCTCTTGAGTCTGTCGGGAAAAGGTGGTGAAGGTCAGACTTCTGCATATCTTTTGGGAATGAACCTGTGAATTTAGATTGTGGCCAAGTGTGTTCGCAGTTGATTTGGTTGCTGTTTGGAATAGCACCTGGTTTTACACCTGCTCCAGAAGAGAAAGTTTTGTGACAGTAAACATCTCTGATGAATGTTTTACCGTTGTTTTCTTCAAGGTGAAGTTTTCCGAAAAGAACTTTTCTAGCTCCATCGTATCCAAGAACTCTGTGTCCGTAGCAGTTACCTACACCAGCTTGCTCGCATCCTAGAGTGTCTCTTCCACCTTTAGAATCTCTTTGGTGGTTTGATGCTAATACGTTGTAGATTTCAGTTTTAAGAGCGTCGTCTTTTACTTGTCCTTTTGCGATCACTTGCATGAAAGCCTCTGGGTAGTAAGTAGATTCAGCAGCAGATGCTACCGATAAAAGAGCAAGGAGAAGTAAGCCAATCGTTGTCTTCAAGATAAATCCCTTTGTTGAAAAGTTAAGAGCAGGTGGAATTTAATAGAAGCCATTAGACTTGGCCAATAGAAAGTATTAGTTTGGACTAATAAAATACTTACAGATTTCTTAAGATTCTTACTTGCCTACGGGAGTCATAAAGACATCATAGGCAAGTTTTATTGAGTAGTTAGCGGATTAAAAGTCTGAAATTTGGTCGATTAGCTCTGGGTGATCGATGAATGGGTTTCTGTTCCCTTGAAGTTTCTCGATCGCGTTGTTACGTGCCATTTCCTGTCTCTTATACACATCTCCGAGCCCACGAGA
>CAXHHE010000388.1:0-3467 GCA_964016365.1 uncultured Bacteriovorax sp.
TTGTCGTTATCATTGATTTGATAAAGAAAGCTTGCTCTGGCCGCATCTTTATTCTTTCTTCCCCATTTATCGTTATTTGTTATAACGTTTTTGATGTAACCATCAGAAGCGTCTTTGTTATAAGTCAGCCTCGATGTCAAAACTCCCGGGATGATCTCGTTATTAGTCATCACTGCCGCTTCTTTCCTGTCAAAACTTCCGTATCCAAGACGGAGTTTTCCTTCTCTAAAAAAAGACGGCTCTTTGTGGTTAACCAGGATTGTTCCGGCAAGAGAGTTGATTCCTTGAGTAGTCGCCTGCCCACCTCTGTGGATTTCCATCCCATCCAGGTCCCAAAGATCAAAGACACCAGCACGGATGGCCAGGTCAGATTGAAAAACATCATCAATAATCGTTGAGGCCAGGTTGTCTTTTTGAACTCCTGTCACTCCAGTGTTATTGATCCCACGGATACTGTAGGACTCACCATTCTTATTGATTTGAACGTTTGAGACTCCGTTAAGTGAATTAATTGAGTTATCAATAGTCCCGGCCTTGAAGTCGTCATTTTTAATAACCGAGATACTAGAAGTTGTTTCGTTGTACTTTTTTTGTTCTTTCGTTCCACGGATCACAATTGAATCCAGCTCCATTGACGACTGAGCGTAAAGCGAAGTTGAAAGAAGTGCAGAGAGCGCGAGAAGTGATTTCATAAGGTCCTTTTCAAATTATCTATAGTTCATAAAATTTCTAACCTGATTGTTAATTTGGTAGAAATTTTCTTTTAAAATTGTATTAGTCACGACAGCTGATCTCCAGGCCATAAGACTTGTCTGAGGCTCAGAAATCCCGTGCATGTGACGGCTAAAGTTTAGGGCGAAGATTTTATTTTCTTGTGGCCCTTCCCACTGGACAGTAAAATTTTTATTTAATTGAAAACGTCCATTTTCATCAAACATGATTTTTGATCTCATCGGCTCAATCATTTTTGGAACCGAGACATCAAAACCAGTACAAAGGATTACGATATCAGCCTGGAATTCGTCCATGCCATTAGTGAAGTGATTTTCCATAATCATGCGATAGCGACCATTCATATTTTCGACTTTTGATAAACGTCTACTCGGACAGATCTCAAAATCAAGGTTGTCACCTTGAACGAAGCGGCGCTGATAAAGTTCCTGGTACAGTCCTTCTAGGTAGTGAGGCGTGTTTCCATCGCTGGCGTATTTCTGCGCCTTCACGATTCCCTCTTTAGTATTGAAAGAGACATCAAAGAAGTTTTCGACATAGTTTGGTGAGAAATACTCATTCGTAAATGGCGATTCATCCAGTGGAAGAAGCCCCATTCTCCCCGTCACCAGCTTGATGCTTTTTGGACGGGACCATTTGTTGTTTAGAGCATTTCTAAAAATCTCAACACCAGTCTGTCCTCCACCAATAACTAAAACATCCTTGCCTTCAAGGTTTAGGTTTTTAAGTTCTGGTGATTTGGCGTGAAAGAAAGTCTTTGAAAGATGCTCAACCGTGCACTCTGGAACTCTTGGAGTCAGTCCTGTTCCGATGCAGATATTTTTTGCTCTATAAGTTTCGTTCTTTGACTGTAGTACAAAGCTTTTCCCATCATAGTCTACTGCTGTGATAGGGGAATTAAACTGAAGTCTCTTCTCTAGTTTTGTCGAAGTCCACTGACAGTATTGTTCAAATTCTTTTCGAGTGACGTTCGTTCTCCCTGTGTTCATAAAAACATGAAAGAGTCCGTTTTCTACCAGGTAATTTAATAATGAGTAACGGCTAGTTGGATCGACTGGCGTCACCAGGTCTTTTAAGTAAGACGTCTGCATATCAGAGTCTGAAAAAAGAATTTCTGAATGCCAGTCAAATGAAGATTTCTGATCAAAGAATTTATAATCTAGTGCTGTTTTATCTAAAATAGCGGCAAGACTTAAATTGAACGGCCCGATCCCTACACCGGCCAGGTCTAATTCTTTATCCATTGATTTCCTCTTTGTGTTTTAACCCCAGGTAAAGTGGATTTAACAAATCAACTCCCACCATTGGTTTAGGTCTTTCACTTGAGTCCCCATAACCAATTTTAAAGCGTACTTTGTTCACCAGGACTCGGTGAATTTTCTCATTAAAAAAACTCAGCTCGTTTGGAACCGAGTATTCGTTAATATAATTTTCTACAACCTCTGCCAGAATCTGGTAAAAGTCGATTTCTGGAAGACCATCACTTTCTTCCATCACTTCCGATACAAAACGCAGAACTGTCACTAGGTGTCCTGTTAACAGGTCATGGATCAAATACTCTTTTGGCATCTTATCCAGCTTCGCGGCCATCTCTTTAAAGTCAGCGCGAGTGTTTAGAACTGAATCGTTCGAAAGCCTTAAATCCCCCTGGAAATCTTTTAGGATAATTCCAGCTGGAGCATAGTTTTTCATTTTTAAGATGATATTTTGCCCGTGAGACACCAGACCAAGTCCGTACTTCACCTGCAGGTGATAAAGAGGAACGATGACAAATTTAAAATACTCTTTTAGCCATTCTTCTTTAGTCAGTTTTGATTTGGCGATATAAGAACCAATCAGTGATTTCTTTTCCAGGTCCTGAAAAAAAAGACTTCCTGTTAAAATCCCCTGTTCATTCTCAGCAAGCTTAGAAGATGTGCTCTCTCTCCAGATCGCTCCAAGGTATTCTTTATAGCGGTATGGCGAGTTTTTTACCTGAGCGTAAGCTTTATGTTCAAAACTTGCTCCACCTTTTTCAACCAACACATCAGTGTTTAGTGATTTTAAAAGTTGATCTTCCTGGCACAGGCTTAAGATCGAGCGCGAAAGTTTTGCACCGATAGAAATATAGCGGGCAGGAATCCCTCTAATGGCCGAAGTGTTTAAGATAGTCAGTGGAAGTTTGACATCCACTTTCTCAGGCCGAGAGATATTTGAAAGTGTCCTGATTGAAATTTGCGGTAGGTACTCATCTCCAAAAAAACCAAGCTCCACCATTTCACCTTTGGCCAGTGATTCCATATACTGGATTTTCACAAAGCGCTCCCACTGCCACGGGTGCAGCGGAAGGAAGATGTATTCATCAAATGAAAGCTTTTTTTCCTTAAGCACTTCAAAAAGACGGCTCATTTCTTTTTTATTAAGGGACTCTTCTAAAAGAGAAGTCATCGAATACTGATCATCGAAAGAAAATTCTAGAATACCTTTTTTAATTGCCACCCAGAATAATGTAATCGGCATTTCACTCTCTGGTGCATAGGACTCGAGTTCTCTTGCGCCCCAACCAACTCTTCCTTTTGAAAGTAAAATCTTAGGGTGACCATTTAAATACGCCTGAACTTTTTCTCCACTCCAATAGCTCATCGCTTGAGCAGAGACATTTTTTTGTTTATTTAAAAGTGTGATATCTGAAAAAAGACTATTGTGCATCTGTCTCTTATACACATCTGACGCTGCCGACGAAGGCTTCTGTGTAG
>CAXHHE010000389.1:0-3463 GCA_964016365.1 uncultured Bacteriovorax sp.
GGCTCGGAGATGTGTATAAGAGACAGGGCCACGCGCTGGCGCTGGCCTCCGGAAAGATCGGAAGGCTTTCTTTCCAGGTAAGACGTTAAATCGAGAATGTGAGCGGCCTTTTTAACTTTTTCATCAATTGTTTTTTCATCAGTCTTATTAATTCTTAGACCGAAGGCCAGGTTTTCATAAACATTCATATGCGGGTAAAGAGCGTAGTCTTGAAACACCATCGCCACTTCGCGCTTGCTAGGAGGAAGGTGAGCGATGTCTTTGCCATTGAGAAGGAACTCACCAGAAGTGATTTCTTCCAGACCGGCAATCATCCTAAGCATGGTTGATTTTCCACACCCAGAAGGACCGACAATAACCACGAATTCACCTTGATTGATCTTCAAGTTGAAATTGTCGATGATCGTTAGTTTGTTGTCGTAGCTCTTAACAATATTTTTTAATTCAATCATAAAAACTCTTAGAAGAATGTTTCCATTTGTAGCCCGTAAGAGCCACCTGCCAGTTTGTTAGCGTAAGTCGGAGCGTTCTGAGCAACGTTAGACTGGTTGGCCTTATTCCAGAACGAGTGCGTGTAGAAAGCACGAAGAACCGGGCGTCCCCAGATATTTTCATTTACACTTAACTGAGGAGCAAAAGTTAGACGAGTGAGTCTTCTTGTGCCGCCACTTTGAACAAGACTGCTTCCCACTTCTGTCAGGAGGTGGAAATTTTTTGTCACTCGATACATTGGGCGAGCTCCTAAGCTTAGCCATTGCTCTTTTGTATTATCTTGTTCAATAAAGCGCTCATGGCTTAAGGCCAAATGGAAGGCCCATTTTTCATTCACATCAAATGTTGTGTGGTTAATGAAGCGCAGGCGCTTTTGTTTGCTTTGGACATTCCCCGCCGTGATTAAACTGTCACCGTAAAGGTTGAAGTTATTCATCACTCCCTGACCGTACATAAGTGCCAAGTGGTTGAAGCCTTTTCCATTCAGGTCGAAATCAAGAAGTGTTCCGACAACAAATCCGCTGGATTTTTCGTAGTGAACGTTGGTTGAAGCATTTGTTGATTCAGGAGCGTGACCGTAAGCAAGCCACACGTTTTGTTTTAACCATGAAGTATGCTGGATATTTTTTAAGCGGGCATCGTAAACAGTGACACCTTGTTTTCCAAGATTGGTTCTGGTGTCTGTGACACGTTTTAAGTAGGCGAATGAAAGTTTTCCACCCAGAAGATCAATGTTCCCAACTCCACCACCGTTACCGTTCATGCTTCCAAAGTAATAGTAGTCATCAATGAAAACGTCCTGGTCGCGGTAAAATCTTTTTCCTACCCAAAAGCTCCATGGCATTTCAGTCACACCTGACATTTCGGCAAACGCTTCAACGAAGTTTGTGCTTTGGTTGCTAGACTCTGTGGCATCATCACCATTGTGACTATTGGCAATTCTAAATTGAGTGTATACGTGTTGTGATTCTGTTTTTACGTGGTGAAAAGTAAGGGCAAGCTCGAGGTAGTTAGTGCATTCGTTTCCAAGACGGAATTCGTTTCTTCCGATTCCCCCCCAGCCGCCGGCGCCCTGGTTATAAAAACATTCCTGGTCTCCGCCAAAAGTGTTGGTCCCTGTTCCGGCCCTCGCGTAACCGAAGGTGGTGACGTCTTTCATATCCATGGCGCGTACGCCCGGAGCAAAAAGAGACGAAAATAGCAGTGCAACCCATAGATTTTTCATAAATTAGACCTGTTTAATTGTCCAGTGAGATTGCCAGAAAGTTCGCACTTTTTCCACTTCCCCGAGAGGGAAAAGGGTGTTTGGTGTACGCACTACGTGTTCACTTTGTACGCAGGAAAATTGCAAAGATTTACGAGTCTTGGTATCACTATTTTATTATGAAAATTTATGAATTTAATGACCCTATCGAATACGTTAACCGCCAATTCTCTTTGAAGAAGGAAGTGAACCCGCGCTTTTCTTTGCGCTCGTATGCTAAGCTTCTGGGTTATGAAAACCCAAGCCTTCTTTCCAGTGTTTTAAAAGGCGAAAGAAAATTAAGCACAGAGCTTGCTGATAAAATTGGCCACCAGCTTAATTTAAGCACAGTAGAACAGAAGTACTTTCAGCTTCTCATTCTTTACAAATACGCTAAAAACGATGCGGAAAGAATGATGTACACAGAGCTTTTAGAAGCGACGAAACCGGATACTATCAACTCACAATTCTCAGTCTCGATTGACTCTTTTCGTTTCATTGATGACTGGTATCACGCTGCTATTTTAGAAATGATTGAGCTTAAAAACTTTAAGTTCAATTACGATTGGATGGCCAAAAAGTTAGGGCGTGGACTTAACCCTGAGCTAGTAGAGGCGGCGGTGGCCCGTTTAGTACGCCTGGGGTTATTAGAAGACCATAAAAAGACTTTAAAGAGAAAGGAAGGGAACTTTGTCGTCGATAAAAATATACCAAGTGATGCCATTAAAAAGCACCACGACCAGTTCATCCAGTTTGCCCGTCAGGCGATTTTTGACCAACCCATTGGGGAAAGGGACATTAGAAGTTCCACTATTACACTTAAAAAGAAGAATTATAAAAAGGCCCAGGAGATTTTAAAGAAGGCCCACGCGGAATTGGTGGAACTATCTTGCAAAGATGATGGAGAAGAGGTCTATCAAATCTGCTCTCAATTGTTTAAACTAACGTCCGATAACGAATCAACTAACGAATAGGCGGTTACTAACTATGAAAACGAGAATTCTTGTTGCAATGATTTTTACCCTGGCGATCTGTAAGTCGGTTTTCCCATCGGGAACGACAATCGGAAACGGTATCTCTGTAAACTCTGCTAAGAAAGAAAAGATCTGTAAGGTCGATGGAAAAGAAGTAAAGAGACCAATCGACGATAAGTGTGAAGAGGTTCTTCCTGAGACTAAAGACAAAAAAGAGGAAGCTCCTGCCCCTGCACCTAAGAAATAGTTAAAAATACATGGGCCATTGCTTCAATTCTGAAGCAATGGCATAATAACCTCATGAATATCTAAAATCCCGCCATTTTAATCCCTTATTACATTTTCATTTCATTTCATTGATTAATTAACGTTTGTTTATTTTTTATTTATTGGAGTTTTGCCATGAACACATCTCGCGTTTGTTTTGTTTTTTCTTTTATCAGCTTCATCACATGCGAGAGTGTAAATGCTCATACGAAAATTAATCATAGGCCTTCTAAGCTTCTATGCGATTGAGGTCAAACGTGCGTCCTTAAAAAATACTGAAACCAGTCCGATCCAGGTCCAGCACGAGCTGGAGTTAGAAATTGTTAAGAAGCGCGAGGCTAAAAAACAGAGGACTCGTCTTTATGACAAGAGAAAATGGAAGAAGAAACAAAGGTTTAAAGAGCCCGCTTTTAAAATAAAGGGAACTAATCCTAAAGACGTACTGTCTCTTATACACATCTGACGCTGCCGACGAAGGCTTCTGTGT
>CAXHHE010000390.1:0-3461 GCA_964016365.1 uncultured Bacteriovorax sp.
ATAACTGAGCGTCTCGTGGGCTCGGAGATGTGTATAAGAGACAGTGGTATGACTGGAAACATCGACAACATTGGTTTAGAAGCTGTTGGTATTAAAACTGACCGCGGATTCATTTCAGTAAACGATATGTACCAGACAAACGTTCCAAACATCTACGCTATTGGTGACGTTTCTGGACCTCCTCTTCTTGCGCACGCAGCTTCTCACGAAGGTGTAACGGCTGCTGAGCACTTAGCAGGAGCGCACCCTCACGCTATCGATAAAATGAACATCGCTGGATGTACGTACTGTCAGCCACAAGTTGCTTCAGTGGGATTCACTGAAAGAGAACTTAAGGCAAAAGGAATCGAGTACAACGTAGGGAAACTTCCGTTTACAGCTAACGGTAAGGCCGTCGCTTCAAATGAAAATACTGGATTTGTAAAAACGCTTATGGGCAAACACGGCGAAATGCTGGGAGCTCACATCGTCGGGACAAATGCGACTGAGCTTATTCACGAGTACGTTCTTTTCAAAACTATGGAAGGAATTGATGAAGAGATTTTCGCTACAGTTCACCCGCACCCGACACTTGGTGAATGGTTAGGTGAAGCAGTACTAGCGTCTAAGAAGAGAGCGCTGAACTTCTAATTTTGAATTTTGTTTAAGGAGACCTATATATGAGACACGAAATCGTAATGCCGCAAATGGGAGAGTCAATCACTACTGGTACCATCACTAAGTGGCACAAAAATGTCGGCGATAAAATCGCTGTAGACGAAACACTACTTGAAATCTCTACGGATAAAGTAGAGTCAGAAATTCCTTCTCCATACGAAGGAGTCATTGTTGAACTTCTTTATAAAGAAGGCGACACAGTTGACGTTCAAAAGCTAATCGCAGTTGTCGATGATGCTCCAGGCGCAACAGCTTCAGCTCCGAAAGCGGCAGCAGCTCCTGCACCTGCTGCGGCTCCAGCTCCAGCACCGGCGGCCAAAGCAGCCACACCAGCAACAACTGGTGGCGCGAGATACGAAATTGTAATGCCTCAAATGGGAGAGTCAATTACAACAGGTACAATCACGAAGTGGCACAAAAAGGTAGGGGATAAGATTGCAGTTGATGAAACTCTTCTTGAAATCTCTACAGATAAAGTTGAATCAGAAATCCCTTCTCCATACGAAGGAACAATTCTTGAGCTTCTTTACAAAGAAGGCGACACGGTTGACGTTCAAAAACTAATCGCGGTTGTTGGCGAGGCGGGAGCGAGCGCTCCAGCTCCAAAGGCAGCGGCACCAGCGGCAACTCCAGCTGCTCCAACTCAAGCAACAGTTAGCTCTCCAGCTCCAAAAGCTGCAGCAGTAGTAGAAGAAACGACAGAAGGAAGATTCTACACTCCGCTTGTTAAAGCAATGGCAAAAGACGCAGGAATTCCTCTGTCTGAACTTGCTCATATCAAAGGAACAGGAGCAGCGGGAAGAGTTTCTAAAGCTGACTTTGAAGCCTACGTTGCAGGTGGAAGAAAATCTGCAGGCGCAGCGGCTCCTGCTAAAGCAGCATCTGCTCCGGCAGCAGCAAAAGCACCAGCGGCACCAGCTCCAGGCCCAGTTTTCAGACCAGGCGAGAGAGTTGAAATCGTACCAATGGATAACATGAGAAAAGCGATCGCTCGCAACATGCAAGCATCTAAGCTTACTTCTCCACACGTAAACTCAATCGACGAAGTGGATATGACAAACCTTGTGAAGTTTAGAGAGTCATTCAAGAAGCAATTCGAAAAAGAAGAAGGCTTCTCTCTGACTTACACTCACTTCATCCTATATGCTATCGTACAAGCTCTTAAAGAGTTCCCGATCGTAAACTCATCAATTGACGGCGATAACATCGTTTACAAAAAAGATATCAACCTTGGATGTGCGGTAGCTGTTCCAGGTAACGGTCTTGTTGTTCCAGTTATCAAAGGTGCAGACAACTTAAACATCCGCGGAATCGCACGTGCTCTTGATGTTCTTGTTCAAAAAGCAAAATCTAAAAAATTAACGATGGATGATATGTCAGGTGGAACTTATACTTTCACAAACAACGGATCATTCGGAATTTTAGCTGCGACTCCAGTTATCCTTCAGCCGCAAGTGGGGATCTTCTGTGTTGGTACAATTGCAAAACGTCCAGTGGTAACTAAAGACGATGCAATCGCTATCCGTCAGATGATGTACGCAACTCACACATACGACCATAGAGTTATTGATGGTGAAGTTGGATCGAAGTTCCTTCGCCACGTAATCAACACTCTTCAGACTATGGACCCAGCGGGACTATTCTAATGAAAAACTTATCAGCTTTAGCTTTATTACTTTTAGCTGTTTCTTGTTCATCGACTCCGGACGTGCGTCCGGGGGCCGATGGCATTCATTCAATTAGTCTTCTTGGGGAAGATGTAAAAGACACGGAAGGAGCCGCTCACAAGCAGGCCCGTGCTTATTGTGAGAATCAAAAAAAAAAAATTGAATATCTTAGTGACGATACAATAAAGGCTACTCCTAATGAGGTAGCCGTTGATAAAGCTCTTCTTAAAGAAGAGGATACTGTCGCAACAGATATTAAATTCAAATGTAATTAATTAAAGAGGGTGGGACTATTTAATGACTAACGATTTATCTATTCCCGCCTCTGTCTTAATCATCGCTCAAAACGCCGAAAAACACCTGAGACGCTGCCTTGATTCACTCAAAGCTTTTAAAGAAGTAGTGATCATTGATGGCGGAAGTAAGGATAAAACGGAAGAGATCGCTAAAACTTATCCCAATGTAAAATTCGTTAAAAACCCATGGCCCGGATTTATTCCGCAAAGAAACGTTTCAATTGATAACGCTTCTTACGAGTGGTGTTTTATGATCGACTCTGATGAAGCCGCCACTCCTGAGCTGGTAGAGGAAATCAGAAAAGTTGTGGAGAAAAATGACCGCAAGATTGCCATGTGGCGAGTGGTGAGAACGGAGTACTTTGAAGGTGCTGCGATTGAGTACGGCCACGGCAGAAGCGATTACCAGGAAAGATTATTTCTAAGAGATAGAACAAGATACACTGGTGGAAATCACCACCTGCACCTTATTGATGGAATTGATTTAGGAAAGCAGCCTCATTTGATGGCCGATTTTCCTCGCCACGTAAGAGTGCTTCACGATCCGGATTATGACCTGGATGCCATGATCACGAAGATGCCTCGCTTTTCAATGCTGATTGGTTCGGAAAAGTTTAATAAGGGCAGACGCGTTTCGGCCCCAGAAGTTATCTTCTCCTTTGTCTGGACGGCCATTCGCATGAGCTGGCGCTCAAGAAAAATGGGCAAGAGAGGAATCGTCCTGGCGTTTATGAAAGCTTACAGCGACTCTCTGGCAAAACTTTATATTTATGATCTTCAAAATTTCCGCAATATCAAACCTGTCTCTTATACACATCTGACGCTGCCGACGAAGGCTTCT
>CAXHHE010000391.1:0-3454 GCA_964016365.1 uncultured Bacteriovorax sp.
CTCATCTAGGATTCCCATGCGAATCAGGTCTGCGGTTTTAATTTCTACAGGCATGTAACAGCAGAGGCCTTCGCAGGTCTCGCACATTCCTTTTTTGTAGAGGCTCCAGCGGTTCAAATCTTTCAGGTGTTCCTGGATTTTTCCAGCAGTATTGAGTCTGTTTTTTTTACTCATAGGCGGCGGATCTTATAAAAGTGTTTGCCATTTAGAAAGAGTGAGATTAGATTTTGCATAAATATTACTAACACTAACTGAGGCTAAGAAAATGGACGAAGATCCCAAGGGAACATTTGCATTGAAAAGCTCAGTGGAGTGTAAGGCCTAACTAACCATCAGACTCTAAACTCCACTTAAGATTCACCGACTGACTTTGATACTATGGTGCTTAAATGGAAACAACTCTTCTCAACGACGATTTCTCACTGGAAAACTTGCTGGATAACTGGCAGACGCTGACGCACGCTCAGCGTGAAGAAGTTTTTGGAATGCTTGGTCGCATTGACCAGGAAGAACTCTTCATTAACCTTTCCAGCGATTACCAGGCAGAAATTTTTGAACAAATCCCTCACGGGGAGAAACGTTCGTGGATCAGACTTCTGGCCCCGGATGATATTGCCGATTTAATTCAGAACCTTGGTGAAGAGACTCAGGCCGAAGCCCTTCGTTACCTGGATTATGCCACACTTGTAGAAGTAAAGGCCCTTCTTGCTTACGCGGAAGATGAGGCCGGGGGTTTGATGAACTCTCGTTTTGCCCGTCTTCGTCCGGAAATGACAGTAGAGGAGGCGATCCGTTACCTGCGCGCTCAATCGAAGTCGCAGATTGAAACCATTTATTACGCTTACGTTTTAGACAGAACTCAGATGCTTCTTGGAGTTATTTCCCTGCGTGAACTTTTCCTGGCAAAAGCGGGGAGCACAGTTCAAGAAAATATGAACACTGACCTGGTCACAGTCCTTCAGGATGAAGATCAGGAATCCATTTCAAAAACATTCTCTAACCACAACTTCCTGGCCATTCCCGTTGTTGATGAAAACAACGTGATGAAAGGGATCATTACCGTAGATGATGTGGTTGAAGTTATCGAGGAAGAAGCGACAGAAGATATTCACAAGATCGGGGGTATGGAAGCTCTAGGTGAGCCGTACCTTGATATCAGTCTTCCCTCAATGATTAAAAAGCGCGCCGGATGGCTGATGGCTTTATTCATCGGTGAGATGTTTACGGCAACAGCTATGAGCCACTACGAGCACGATATTGCTAAAGCAGTTGTTCTTGCTCTTTTTATCCCGCTGGTTATTTCTTCAGGCGGTAACTCTGGTTCTCAAGCAACAACACTTATCATTCGTGCGATGGCACTGGGTGAAGTTCGTTTAAAAGACTGGTGGAGAGTTTTTTCTCGCGAATTAATTTCTGGATTAAGCTTAGGTGTGATCTTAGGTTTAATTGGTCTTTTAAGAATTTTACTATGGCCAGGAAAAGAAACTCTCTATGGAGAGCACTATATGTTAGTCGCTCTTTCTGTTTCATTCAGTTTAGTAGGGATTGTTCTCTGGGGAACTCTTGCTGGATCAATGCTTCCGTTTTTCTTAAGAAGAATTGGACTTGATCCTGCGACTTCATCTGCACCATTTGTCGCGACTTTAGTCGATGTAACTGGTCTAGTCATTTATTTTACTGTGGCGAGCCTATTTCTTAAAGGCATCCTGCTCTGACCCTAATTAGCCGAATTCATTCATAAATATAGAATTAAAAGAGATTAAAATTTATTAATCTCTTTTAAATCTTTCTTTAATTCTCCCATGTGATCATGAGTCCATAGAACAAAATCATTCAACAAAAACGTTAATGGTTTTAAGACTTAAATCTAAAAGGAGATTTTTATGAGAAACGCACTTCTAATGGCACTTGCACTTACTCTATCTACAGCATCATTCGCTGGAACAAAAGCTCACGCTAGCAAAGAAGCTAGAAAAGCTGCAGTTGAAGCTTGTAAAGCTGAAGGGAAAACTAAAAAAGAACTTAAGTCATGCGTAAAAGAAAAACTTAGCGCACCAGCTACGACAGAAGCAGCGACAAAGTAGTTTTTTAAGTAAAACACTTTTAGCATATAGGGGGGAGGTTAGCAGGGACACCTCCTCCTTCTATTTTTTAAGCATACAATTTATTCAGAATATCCAAGAGCGCTTGAGGTATTGTCAATTTTCCCCAATAAATTTTTAACTCATCTCTAATCTTTTGATTGGCCAGGTTTTCTTTTTCTAAAAAATGATCATCGCGTTCAGAAAGCAGTGGAATGTTGGATGAACAAGATTTTCCATTGTCCTCACTGACTTTTGGATTAAATCCCAGGCAGCCGTAAGGTTTAGAGCCGCGGGAAAGTCCGCAGCCTTTAGAGCCGTTCATAAAAAAAGGACACGTGTATGTTTTGCGCAGGTCTTGTGAGTGCTTTTTTCCAGTATAGATTTCGACATTCAAACGGTAAGACTGGATATTGTCTTGCATGCGTTTTTTAAGGTCGTTAATTTCTTCTTTTGAGAGGGGGTCGATATTGAGGGAAGCTAAGATCTCCAGGGCTTCGATTGGAGTGATCTGCATGGAGTTGGCCTGTGATGTACAGCAGGTGCCGGGGCAAGTGAAACAGTGAATAGTTTGGTTTTCGAGGTTCTGCATTTCAATCACCAGGCCCTTACGTCTTTCAAAAGATGAAAGGAGCCCGGTGGCTTGATACAGGTTTTCTACATACTCTTTGATAATCATCTCATTCCATTTTAGTTAATCCAGGACCTCTTTCATGGCCTTCTTGAATTCTTCGGCCGGATAAGCGCCTGCTAATGTTTTTTGTCCTTTAGGTCCTATAATAACAAAAGTCGGTGTTGCTGAAATCTTGAGCTTTTTTGCCTCTTCCATGTCTCGGTTGAGAATGGCTTCGGCCTCTTTGGACGTCATACACTTTTTGAATGCCGGTAGATTTAAATCAAGTTTTGTTACAAGTCCATCAATAGTTTTAGGATTAAAGCTTCCGTATTTAATGTTGAAAAGAGCATCGTGCATTTCCCAGAATTTCCCTTGTTCCTTGGCACAAATCGATCCTTTGTGCGCGTAGCGTGCGTATTCATGGAACTCCAATGGGAAGTGGCGCATGCTAAAAGAGAAGTCGTTTCTAATGTCAGCTGACATTTCGTTGATCGTTTTATTTCCGCGGGCAGAGAATGGGCATTGGTAATCGCCGTACATCACAACTTTTACCTGACTGCCAAGTTCTCCGCGCTCTGGAATGGTGTCGATGGATTCAGCTACGACTTTAAGTGAAAGGGCCATAAGAAGAGAGAGGAAGAAAGTTTTTTTCATAAAAAGAATCTCCAGTTGTTGTTAGAAAATTTTTAACATGCGATTGGACTGTCTCTTATACACATCTGACGCTGCCGACGAAGGCTTCTGTGGTGATATAGGT
>CAXHHE010000392.1:0-3425 GCA_964016365.1 uncultured Bacteriovorax sp.
ATAACTGAGCGTCTCGTGGGCTCGGAGATGTGTATAAGAGACAGATTTTAGAGCGCGGTGGAAAACTGGCGATTCTAAAAAACCAAAGAAAAACTTTTTTAACCGCTCAGGAAACCAATGCGTCTGAAATTCCTTCTTTAAAAGAAAGAGAGCTTCATCCATTAGAAAAAGAGCGCTTAATGAATATCAAACTCAAAGAGATGTATGAAGAAAAGCGCGGAGCTTTTTCTCTGCAAACAGAGTTTGAACTTGCCTGCCAGACAGACAACTTTGAAGCGATCATTGAAAACGCCCGTGTAGAAATTCTCACTTTCAGCGTAACGATGTCTCCTACTGTGTCCCTGGCCCTTCACCTGGCAAAGACTCATTTGGAAAAAGATAACTTCACTAACCGCATCGTCGCCGTCTCTTACCTTCTGGCAAAAAACTGCAATATCGTTGATCAGGATGCCTTAGCTGATATCATCTGCGGAGCTTACTTCGCCCATATCGGACTAACTCAAACGCCTCTGACGATTGCTAGAACTCCGTACTTATCTCTACCAGAAAAAGAAAGAACTCTTTTTCAAAAGCATACTATTTTAGGCCACCATCTTATTAAGAAAAGTCAGATTAATTTAAGTGAGAGATGTAAAAAAATCATTCTCGATCACCACGAAAGAGCGGCCGGCGGCGGATATCCCTCAATGAAGTATGGCGAACAAATTGAAATGCTCTCACAAATCGTGGGCGCAGTGTCGCATTTGTTTGAGTATTCAAGCGGAAAAATTACCGGTGGAAAACAATCAATGAAGACCATCCTCATTGCGATGAAGTCAAAATCTTATATGCAAGGATTAGAATTTGATTTTGGGGAAAAGGTTTTTCAGTCTATAATTACACTAATTAATACCGATAAAATTGATACAAAAGAAGATCAAACAGAGTTAAAAAAAGCTGCTTAAGTTTTTTATTTTGAGGAGTATCGAAAATGGCTTTAAAAGCGGACATTAAAATTCTAGTTGTCGACGACATGTCAACGATGAGAAAGATTATCAAGAACATGCTTGGGCAGATTGGTTTTACCAATATTACTGAAGCAGACGACGGAGCCACTGCGTGGCCGATGATGGAAAATGCCATTAAAGAAGGAGCTCCTTACGAATTCATCGTTTCTGACTGGAACATGCCTCAGATGTCTGGCCTGGACCTGCTTAAAAAAGTAAGAGCAACTCCAGGGCTAGAAAAACTTCCCTTCCTGATGATTACAGCGGAAGCAGAACAAGGAAACGTAGTTATCGCGGTTAAGGCCGGGGTAAGTAACTTCATTGTTGAGCCTTTCTCTGCTCAGGTTCTGAAAGAAAAAATTGATAAAATTTTTAAATAATAAAAAGAAGTAATATATGTCGATGCTAAACGATCCTTCAATGAAGGAAATCATTATCGATTTTTGCAAAGAGGCCGAAGATCTCTTTGATCAACTTGAGCAGGCCCTTGAGATATTGGAGGAAAACCCTTCAATGACAGAGCAGCTCGAACACTTTGGACAGATCATCGATAGAATCATGGGGGCTGCGAAATCTATCGGCGCCACAGAGATTGCTACTTTTTGTGAATTGGGAAAAACGATTGGTTACAAATCTTCACAGATTAATGACATTCCTCTGATTGAAGTTGTAGTCGCCGTTTTATTTGATACTGTTCATCTTCTAAGAAAGATGATCACGGCCTTAAAAATCGGCAACGACAGTTCGATGGCAAATCTTAATACAAAGGCATTCGTCACTCGCTTAACCTGGCTTTCTGCCAAATTTAAGGATATCGAGAGATCGTCGGTGGCCATTGATAAGAAGAGCAATCTTTCTCAAGCCTCTATTGATGAATTAATGAAAAGTTTAGGACTATAATTGGAGACTTTATATGACAGGCGATTCTAACTTTATTGACTTCTCTCGCCCATTTGTTGATGCTTGCAAAAACATTTTCTCAACAATGGTTCACTGCACTCTTGAGGCCAAAAAGCCTACTATAAAATCAGACAATGAATCTCGCGGTGATGTCACTGCCGTCATTGGTCTTTCTGGTGACCTGGAAAAAGGTGGAAAGACGACTCCTTATAAAGCAATGCTGGTCATTTCATTTCCTTATGAAACATACTTTAAAGTCGGCAGCGCTATGCTGGGAGAGACTTACACTTCATACCACCCGGACATCCATGACCTAGGTGGAGAGATTGTAAACATGATCATGGGAAACGCAAAAAGAGATCTTAAAACTCTTGGCTACACTTCAAATATGGCGATCCCTTCGATGATCGAAGGCAAGGGACACTCGATTAAATATCCTTCAGGAACGACGGTTGTCCTGATTCCTTTTGAATCAAACCACGGTCCACTGTATATGGAACTTTGTTACGCCACTGAATCTTAATTCACATTAAAATCGGAACTCTTTGAATGGAAGGTCACTTTTACCTCTCCATTCATTGAGGCTGATGTCCAAGTGATCAAAGCGCTCAATAACCTTCCCTTCTTCCGCTTCTTCTTTTTCCTTCACATCGACTCTGGCAAATGTCAGTCTTGCGCCGTAAAAGTTCTTCCCGAAATCCAGGTTGTACATCTTAGTCCATGTCCCAGTATTGATAAAAACAGAACCGTCATCATATTCCCTGAAAATCGGGTCGTGGGTGTGTCCTACGATCAGGGCATGAACGTCCGGGTTGGTTGTCACGTAATCTTCAGTTAAGGCCTCATAGTTTTGAAACAGGATGATCTCTTTTTTAACGTGTTCCAGGACTTCAAAAATCCCTTTATTCTGTTTAAAGATCATGACGAATCTTACCATGAGAAAATAGAAGATATTGGCGAAGGCAAAGCGCAGAGTGTAGAGCGAGTCGTAAATGATCCCATTGATCATAAACTTATTAATCGGGCGGACGGCATTGATATAATCTCTGCCCTCTTTAAACTTATTAATAACTCTCGTTACGTAGTATGAACCCCAAGGTGGGATAAAATACTTCTTTCCTTCCACATCAGCGACAATGTTATTTTTAACATCGTAATGATGGGCCAGTTCATACTCGTGTCCGTGTTTTAAAACCACTCCTTCTTCAGGAATATAGACTTCATCTGCATTGAGCAGGATTTTAAATTTACTTTGGTCCTCTTTTGGAAACTGATCAACTAAGTATTCTCTTAGCGACTCAAAAATGAGTTCAGCATCATGATTCCCCAAAATGTAAACCAAACGATTATTGGGAAAGGTCAGGAAATTTCTTAAAGCATCAAAGACACCTGGGTGGGCGCTAATGATCATCTTTAATTTATCCAGGGCCGCTTGCTCACTCCAAAACTCGTCGTCAAAATAAGGGACAAAAGGAACCGCAAGAAGATCAAGGAAATCGCCATTGATAATCAACTCAACTTCGCGCTCCTGATAGTGCA
>CAXHHE010000393.1:0-3408 GCA_964016365.1 uncultured Bacteriovorax sp.
ACACAGAAGCCTTCGTCGGCAGCGTCAGATGTGTATAAGAGACAGGAATACGACGGCTAAACATAATAATTAAATTCAAGTATCTCTCAATAAAAGCATCCTTCGTGGATGCTTTTTTATTTTCATAACGCATATTCTTCATTCCAAAAGACATTTCTTTTACTAAATACCACTGGACAAAACCCATCCAAATCGCAAATATTTTATATATTATATTTTTATAATAACTTAAAAATATCAATGGGATCAGTCTTATGACGACATCAAATTCGATTGTTGAAGCAGAGATCTTAAAAGAGCTTCCAAGCTTTGAGATTTTCTTTTCGCGCATCGGTTTTAAAAGAATTGATGGAAGTGTTTTTGGTTTACTGGTTCTCGCTAAAAAACCACTCACTTCTGAAGAAATCGAGCAGACACTAAATCTTTCTCAAAGTGCCGTTTCACTTTCATTAAAAACTCTTACGCACTTCGGGGCCATTGAGACAACTGGTGATAGAGACAATCAGGGCTCCAAAGCGAAACTTCATTCGGCGAAAGAAGACTCACTGGCCATTGTGGCGAGTGTTTTTAGAAAACGCGAAGAGGAAGTTGTCGCCGACTTTAAACGCATGGCCCAGAGAGTGCTGGATAAATCCCAGTCTCCGGAAGATGCCAGCAGAAAAAGAAGAATGCAGTCTATAGTGACGACTTGTGAGATCGCCGAAAGTGTCATGCATTTTGTAATCACCATGGCCCAGAATAAAACCCGTGCTGAATTTGATGCTCAATATGAAGCGATGGTGAAACGTCTGCCAAAGGCCTTGGATCTTTTGGCGACAACAGCAGGACCGCTGGCCGATATTACAATGACTATTAAAGATAACCTGACTGAAAAATTTAAAAATAATTTAAAGGGTATTTATGAAAAACGATAATCAGAGAATTGTGATCACTGGTATTGGACTAACTTCTCCCCTGGGAAACAACCTGGCCGAGTTGCGCGAAGGACTTCTTACAGGAAAGAGCGGAATCGTACACACTGAAATCCGCCATATGGGCGTTGTGGCCGCAGGTCTATGCAAGTTCGATGAAACAAAACATCAGCCAAAAAAAATGAGAAAGCGCGGGACACGCGCTGGAGCGATTTCAATCTACTGTACAAAAGAAGCATTGATTGATTCAAAAATCGATTTTGATGGCGTGGATAAAAACCGCGTTGGTGTTTATTTAGGAATCACAGAACACGGAAACGTGGAAACTGAAAATGAAATTCACGACCTTTATAATACACATAATAAAGATGTGAGCTTTTGGTCTCACCACCACAACCCAAGAACAGTTGCCAACAACCCGGCCGGTGAAGTGACTCTTAATATGGGGATCACTGGACCTCATTATACAATCGGCGCCGCTTGTGCCGCTGGAAACCTGGGGATCATTCAGGGAGCTCAACAGCTTCTTTTAGATGAAGTGGATTTAGCATTTGCCGGTGGAGTTTCTGAATCGACAGAAACATTTGGAATTTTTGCTGCCTTTAAAGCTCAAGGAGCTCTAGGACATCACGAAGACCCGGCCCTGGCCACTCGCCCACTTGATAAGGACAGAAATGGAATTGTCGTCAGTGAAGGTGGAGCTGTGTATGTGCTTGAGAGATTATCTGACGCTAAAAAAAGAGGCGCCCATATCTACGCTGAGATCGTAGGCTACCACTCTAACAGTGATGCGACCGATTTCGTTCTTCCAAACACAGAAAGACAAATTGAATGTATGAAATTTGCAATGAAAAAAGCGGGTCTTGAAGCTTCAGATATCGACATCGTCAGTATGCATGCGACAGGGACTAACCAGGGTGATATCCAGGAATGTCAGGCAGTCGCTCAGGTCTTTGGAAACTCGAAAAAGACATTCGTAAACGCGACTAAAGGTTTTATCGGACACGCAATGGGAGCGGCCGGAGCTCTTGAGCTTGCCGGGAATATTCCATCTTTTACTGATGGCTATGTTCACCCATGTAAGAAGATTGAAAACCTCGATCCAGAGTGTGCGATCCCCAATCTCGTCAACGGCGAAAAAATCGCTCACGAAACAAAATACATTTTAAATAACTCATTCGGAATGCTTGGAATTAACTCATCATTAATCGTTAAAAAGTTTGCTCAATAAGGAGAGGAATTATGTTATCAAACGCAGAAGTACGTACAAAAGTTCTAGACATCATCGCTGACATCGCTCTTGATGACGATGTAACAGGAATCAAAGACGAAGTAGCACTAAGAGAGCAACTTGACCTGGACTCAATGGACTTCCTGGACATCGTAATGGAGCTTAAAAAGCGTCACAAAATCGAAGTTCCACAAGAAGACTACCCAAGACTTGCTACAATGGCATCTTGTGTTGAGTACCTTGCTCCGAAGTTCAACCAATAATAATGAACACGACCGAAAAAGTTGATTGTGTGGTTATTGGTGCTGGAATGTCTGGTCTTGCGGCCGGCATCCGCCTGGCCATGTACAATAAAAAAGTCCTGGTTTTAGAAAAGCACACAATCAGCGGTGGTCTGAATTCTTATTATGCCAGAGGAAAACGCAAGTTTGATGTGGGCCTGCACGCCCTGACAAATTTCGTCACTCCATCAGATAGAGGGAAACCTTTTAACAAGCTCATGAAGCAGTTAAGAATCCCCTATGAAGAATTTAAGCTTTCTCCGCAAAACTATTCATTGATTCAGTTTCCGGAACAAACGCTTAAATTCACCAACGAAATCAACGTCCTCATCGAAGAAATCAACCAAAAATTCCCGCAGGAAATTGATGGATTCATCCGTTTACTAGAACACATCAAAAATTTTGATGAAGTCAATTTAAACAATGAAACTGTCATGGCCAAAACGGTGGTGAGAACATTTATTAAAAATGAATCCCTGGTTGAAATGATCTTCTGCCCCCTTCTGATTTACGGAAGTGCCTGGGAAAACGACATGGACTTTTCTCAATTCGTGATTATGTTTAAAAGCATTTTTCTGGAAGGATTTTCACGTCCTGAAGGAGGGGTGCGCACGATTATCGACCTGCTCTTAAAAAAACTATCTGATGTAGGCGGAGAATTGCGCTTTAAATCGGAAGTTACAAGAATCATCAGTCACGGTGGACGAATTGTGGGAGTGGAAATCAACCACAACCACATTATTGAGTGCGACCAGGTTCTCTCAAGCATGGGGCTTCCTGAAACTTATGGAGTGGTAAGCGAGTTTGAAAGCTTAAATCACCCGGCCGTAGGAAAACTTTCTTTCTGTGAAAGCATTCTAGTGACAGATAAAAAACCGCGCGATTTAGGTGTCGATGCGACGATTATTTTTTACAACAATCGTCCTGAATACCTTTACCACTGTCTCTTATACACATCTCCGAGCCCACGAGACGCTCAGTTATC
>CAXHHE010000394.1:0-3367 GCA_964016365.1 uncultured Bacteriovorax sp.
AGATAACTGAGCGTCTCGTGGGCTCGGAGATGTGTATAAGAGACAGAAATCATGATGAGAAAAACTGTTCCTGTCAGGCTTTTGCAGAATCAATTTTCTAATGAAATTAAAACCATTGAAGAAACATTCACCGGAGATGAGTTAAAAAATAAACTCAACGAACACCTGGGTAAGTACCGTGCAAAAATGGGAATGCTCGATGGTGATCTTTCGGCCGGAGAATTAGAGATTGGTCAGATTGTCAGTTTGATTAAAGACATTCCTAGTGTGGAAGAAGTCATGAAAGAGTTAATTAGCGATTACCAAAAAACTCTCTCACGACTCCCATTAAAATTAGATTAAACAGATCCTCTTCTTAAAGCTTCGATTCTCACTTCTAATGGTGGGTGAGTTGAAAACAGTGCCATGACCCCTGCTTTGCTTGAAATCTGCATTGACCTGAAGTTCGGGTCAGCTTTTCCATCGCCGTTATTTCCTTCAGCAGCTAGCTGAGGGTACGCCCTTTGAAGAGACTCAAGAGCTGCGATCATTTTTTCACGCCCAGCTAAATCAGCTCCGCCTTTATCTGCACGGAATTCTCTGTAACGAGAAAACCAAGCGACGATTGGCATTGCTAAAAGACCGAAGATGATATCGAAAACAAAAACCAGCGCCATATTCACGAATGGGTTTGGAGCTGAGTCGCGGTCATCGTCATTGTTTCCTCTTAGGGCCTGAGAAATCGCAAAGGCCGCAATTCTTGAGAAGAACATAACGAAGGCGTTCACTACACCTTGAACAAGAGTCATTGTCACCATGTCACCGTTGGCGATGTGGGCAACCTCGTGAGCAAGAACACCTTCAACTTCAGCATCGTTCATTCTGCTTAGAAGTCCTGTAGAGACGGCAACCAGAGATGAGTTTCTCGATCTACCAGTAGCAAAGGCATTAACTTCCATTGATTGATAAATTCCGACTTCCGGCATTTCAGTTAAACCTGCACGGCGAGATAGGCGGTGAACTTTTTCCACGATTCCTCTGTGTGGGCCTTCCAGAGTTACGATCTGAACTCCCATCGTCCATTTTGCCATTTGTTTTGAAAGTAAAAGAGCGATAAAAGAACCACCCATACCCCAAAGAAGACAGAACGCCATAAGAGAGCCGTACTGAATTCCACCTTGAGAGATGTAATGACCAATGCCAAGGGCGGACATGATCACGCTAATTGTGATTGAGATCGCTAAAGATACGGCCGCAAAAATGAGCCAACGTTTCATAAATAATTTTCTCCAATAAGTTTTAATGCTTATATTTTGGGAGCAATCTCTTGACTGTCAAGGTTGCACTTCAAAATATAAAACAATTTGTCATCCTAAAATGTAGCAGGACTACTGGGAAAATCTATTAAATAAACCCGAAGGAATAGTTCGTTAAAAACGTACCGAAATTACGGAATCTTCGCTAATTCCGATAAAAGCCATTGAGGATCGTCCAAGGGAAGATCATGGCCGGCGTCCGGATGCACAGCTTTGGAGGCACCCAGGAGCTTTACCAGCTCTTCTGAGCAGCTTGAATCCACCAAGCGATCGCCCTTTGAGTAAATCACCATCACCGGCACTTTAGGGCGTTCAGTGATTCTAAAAGTACTGGCCGCATAAAGCTGATTGAGGCTTGAAAGGATAGAAACAGGTCTCTCACTTTGAATGCAGACAAAAAGTTTTTGGATCTCCGCTTTTTTCTGAGAGTCTAATTTATTGGTCGTGAGATTGAGAATCAATCCTTCTTTTTTCTCCACCGTTTTAGTGAGTAGAATTTCTAAAAGAACTCTCCATTCTTTGAGATTAAAACGCTTCAGTGGGCCCGAGAGATTTTTTGCTGAAGAGTTAATGGTAAAGACGCTGCAGACTTCATCCGGGTACAACAAAGACCAGCGAAGAGCAATCATTCCCCCCATCGAAATCCCGATTAAAATAAGCGGGTCTCCCTTGCCAACTTTTTGGCGAAGAAACTCCACATAGGAGTCGAGGTCGCGCGGAGATGTCATTTCATGAAACATCCCAGCTCCTGGAAGATCCAGTGAAAGAATAGGGATTTTTGTTTTTTCAAAAAAGAGTTCTGGAAGGCCATTCCAGTGGGCGATTTCTCGAGTGAGTCCCCTTAAAAAAAGAGCGCGCATTTACGCCTCCTCTTTGTTGGAGACCCAGGCGTCCGTGTTTTGCATCAGCCGGGTGATAAATTCAATTAAGATGTAATGGCGTCTCATGGTTCTTTGAAAACGGTGCTCCACCACCGGGTTGAAAAAACCTTGTTTTGAAAAAAGCTGAATTGGATTTTTTTTAAGCCAACTCCACGACCCCATTTCCAGTGTCCATGGAATGAAAATATTTTCTGGATGAGATTTTCTCGATTCAAAAAATAAATAATCCCACAAATCCCCATGACTCGTATAAGAGTCGGACTGTTGTTCAATTTTATAAATATGATGTGGGTGTGTGGTTTCGTATAAATCCACTGCGCGATCGACGATGTGCCTGAACATAAAAGGCTCCGCACTTTTGGCGTAAGGAAACCACAGGCGGTCTCTGAGCCCAAACCCAGAGTGAAAATCGAGTCCCATCGAAATTTTTGACGAGAACATTTCTCTTTTTACAAACTCGGCGACCGCATAATTTTCGGCCTCAAGCTGCCCGGGAACACCTCTGTACCAGGGGTATTTAGGCCCATAACGATGACCGCGGTACATTTTATACCAAGGGCCTTCATCAGCTTCAACCGGAGAGTTTCCCATCAGGTCTACGCCATTGCCGTTTGAGCGGCGAAGAAGTTTCATTCCAACAGGGTTAATAATGGGGATAGAGACAATTCTAAAATTTTTAAGTGACTCTCTTAAAGAGACATCCCACTGGCATTGAGTAAAAAAACTTTTTAAAAAACCCAAAAGCACATGCGTGCCTACACGCTCTAGGCCGTGAACTCCGGCAAATAAACCAAGTGATGGAGCTGATTTATCCTGAGTTCCGATAACAAAAGCGTGAATAGGAAATGATTCGTTTTGGTAATCGATAGTGGTGAGAACTTCTGTCCTGACCAAATCCTGACAATCAGGAAGGCATTGCTCAACCTGTTGGATGAGCTTTGCGACTTCCTGAAGTTCTTTAAACATAAATTAGAATCCGGCCTTCTTTTTAGCGTCAGCAATCATTTGCTCGCGCATTTTTGGATCGGCCCAACGAGCTTGGGCCTCTGGTGAAAGCTTTCTGATTGGATCGAAATAAAAGAAGACTTCGCCCGGTTTTACGTTTGGAGCTGTCCAAACAGAAATCCCGTTTTCTTGATCGTAGTATTCGTAAGAAGCGATATGGCGTTTACCACCACCACCTGGGGCATC
>CAXHHE010000395.1:0-3366 GCA_964016365.1 uncultured Bacteriovorax sp.
TTAATAATGCCGGGATTGGTATCAACGTCAGTATCATGGAGACAACTGAAGAGCAGTTTGATCAATTGACAAACATTCACTTTAAAGGAGTTTTCTTCCTGACACAAAAACTTCTACCGCTTATGAGTGATGGCGGTCGTATCATTAATATCTCTTCAGGACTCGCTCGCTTTTCATTTCCTGGATACTCTGTGTATGGCGCTCTAAAAGGTGCTATTGAAGTCATGACTCGTTATATGGCAAAAGAACTTGGGCCACGCCGAATTGCTGTTAATACAATCGCTCCAGGACCAATTGAAACAGATTTCCGTGGAGGAGATGTCCGCGACAATAAAGAGATGAATAAGGCACTTGCTGCTCAAACATCTCTTGGTCGTGTTGGATTGCCAGATGATGTCGGAGGAGCTGTCGCTGCTCTACTTTCAGATGAAAGCGGCTGGATTAACGCTCAGAGAATCGAAGTTTCCGGTGGAATCATGATTTAATTCTTGTCCCATACGTTTCCTGAGAGCAAAATTGTTCTCAGGAGACTTTTATGAATGCCTGGCCAGATCAAACCATCACAAAACTTTTCAATATCACTCATCCTATTATTCAAGCACCAATGGCGGGGGCCAATGATTCTGCCATGGCGATGGCCGTAATCAAGGCCGGCGGTTTAGGTTCACTTCCATGTGCAATGTTAAGTGCTGATCAAATCAAAGCAGAAGTCTTCAAAATTAATGATAGCTTAAGAATCCATTGAGATTGGGTTCATGAGTGATGAAAGATTGTATGAAAACAGAAAATCCATCTAAAAAGAAATAGACCCGAATTTATTTAGATCTTAAGGTTCATATTCTTAAAGGAGTATTAGACGTTTATTATAAAAACAAGATTTGTCTAAAAATTGTTATAACTTCTTTAAAGCCCCAATAAAGGGGCCCTTTTTTAAGCCAAAACCTTAGTAGGTTTTTTATTTTCATCAATGGCCACGAAGGTAAAATCACCTCTAACTGCAAGCTCTCTGCTTTCACCATACATATCCTCAGTGAACAATTCCACACCAACAACCAGGCTGGTCTCTCCGACTTTTTTAACCTTGGCGACTAGTTCGGCAATTTTTCCTGCGGGAATGGGTCTCTTAAAATCAATTCTATCTGTTGAAACAGTGACTACTCTTAAACGTGAGAAACGAGTCGCACAGATAAAAGCAATCTCATCCATCCACGATAAAGCTGTTCCACCGAATAATGTTTCGTAGTGATTAGTGACATCGGGAAAGATGGCCTTGGTTTGTTTGGTGATTGAGTTTTCAATCTTGGCAGAAATAAGGGCAGATAAAGAGAATGGCTCAGTCATAAATTCCTCCGCGGGATGAATGGAGATAAGAATAAGGATCGGACTCTAACCGTTGCGGGACAGTGCTGGAGTTTCACCAGACTTCACTTATTTTTATCTTTGGTTAATTGGCATTAATATACTTCGACAATTTCGTACTGTCTTGTCTCTTTTGGAGTTTCCACTTCAAAACTCTCCCCCGCGCCAAGGCCTAAGGCCGCATCACCGATAGGAGAAAAAACAGAAATAACGAGAATTGGATGATTGTCGATCATCAGCATTGATCCGCCGGACGTCGTAGAAAGAAAATAAAGTCTCTTCTGTCCGTTGCAGTCAATAAGACCTAAAGAGCCCAATTGAAGCTTGCTGGCCGGCTCAATCTGAGTGGCGAGATCTTCGAGCATCTGAATGTCCATTTTGATTTCTTCGACTCTTTTACTCTGAGCGCTGGCAAGATACCCAGCTTCGATAGCACGAGTGTCGTACTTTCCTTCCGACTTTAGATCGGGGGCAGTGGCCAAATCACGAGTGGATTTGGCCGCGCCTTCGATTTCTTTTAATTCTGTATTTAACTTTTCAATTAAAACTTCAACGATCTTTTTTTTATCAATTGTCTCTAGCACTACTGAAGCCCGTTTTCCTCTTTTGGATTTTTCTTATCAAAAGTTTCTCTCGAAGTGATGATCGTTGTCCAGTTTCCTTCGATCCAGGTAACAATTTCTCTCATTGGATTTAGAATGCTCACTCCAAGTTCAGTTAGTTGATACTCAACTCTTGGTGGGACTTCAGCAAACATCTCTCTTGAAATAAGACCGTCTCTCTCAAGATTTCTAAGAGTCGCTGTCAGCATTCTTTGTGAGATATCCGGAAGGCTTCTTTTTAGCTCAGAGAAACGTGCACGCTCTCCTGGCATTCTTGCGAGAGTAAGGATTAGAAGCACGCTCCACTTGTCTCCCAGACGGCTTAAAAGCTCTCTTAGAGGGCATACGCCGTGGCCTTCGCTGTCCTTCTTATCTTTACATGTGTTCTGTACGAAGAAGTCCTTACCAGACTGTTCCGTAGTGGCCGTTTTAGCAGTATTGATTGTATTAGTTTCCGCTACTTCTGGCGTAGACTGACTATAAGTATCTAATTTCATAATAACCTCTCATTTTAGACTCAGTTCCTAACGAGAGCTTAGTATACAATCGTAACCATGTAAAGGGGGTTTGAAAAATAGTTTGCGGCGCGAACTAAAAGCCCCTCAAATGAGGGGCTTATGAAGTATTTTATTCTTTTGCTTTGGTCGGATCTTGGGTCTTAACTTTCTCAAACAGGCGTTGGTAACCTGTGCGTTGATAACGGTTTGAGATGAGTTCAAAGATTGAAGCTGATGAGTCTTTTGAGATTTGATTTTCTTTTAAATCGTAATCGTCCATTGTTGCACCTGCATTTTTCTGAGCTTCATTAAATGCAGCTAATTCTTCAGGAGTCATTGTTTTAGAATTATCAGTTACACCAGTAAGACCTAGATCTACCTTCTCTCCCGAAGCACCAGCACCGCTCATATCTATCACACCGGTACCTGCCGCCGGAGTCTTTTTTAACTCTTCAACTTTTTTGTCATCTGTAGAAGCGGTAGATGAACCAACAGCAGATGCGCCACCTCGGCCACCATACATTGAAGCGTACATCTGGCCGGCAGTAGAGTTAGATTTTTTTAAAGAATCATTCACACCCTTTTCAATCGAATCCGAAAGCGCTTTAGCCTGTTGAGCTAAATTGATCTTACTTTTTTGTTTCAACAAGCGATCAGCTGCATTTTTTTGTGCTTTATCTAAAGCACTTCTTAAAGCATTAGCTTGGCCGGCAAGGTTTGAAGCGCCCTCCAGTGATCCTTTCGTGATTTTACTTGTCCCGTTAAATCCATTTGCATTTTTTAACAAGGTTGATAACTGCATTTGAGAATCGGCATTAAGACCATTGTAACTTGGAAGATTTTTAACTGACTCGTCAAATGACTTACAGTTTTTCGAATCACCACCAGTATAACAAGGTAATGCCACA
>CAXHHE010000396.1:0-3316 GCA_964016365.1 uncultured Bacteriovorax sp.
TACACAGAAGCCTTCGTCGGCAGCGTCAGATGTGTATAAGAGACAGGTAGAGAGGCAGTCAATGTTGCTGGCCTTGGTAGCAAAGAAGATGTTGAAGCCTCTTTCTTCTAAATAGTTTTTCAGGTTATTAATCATACTTTATGTTTAACTTACTTAATTTTTTCTTGGCCAGTCTCAAGTTTGGCTGAATCTTCCTTCTCTAAATTCTCACATTAATTGAAATCTGTGAGTTCGTGAGTGAAACTTATTTACCTAAACATGATATTTATCATGTGGAGAAAGTGCAATCCCTCTTCGAACAGAAGTTAAACAAAAGCGGGGGAATGGTTTATGAAGAGCTTCCAGCACTTCAAATTTAGCACAAAAATTCTTTTAATCGTAGGGATCTCTTGTCTGATTTGTTCAGGGACGTCCATTGGTATGGCCTTGTATTTTGCCCACGTAGATCTAAAGAAAGGTATTGAAGAAAAAGCAGCAACCATTCACTCGCGACTTGAAGCCGCCACTGAGTTTGTGGCCCTGCAAGGCGGTTTAAAACCGATTGTTGAGCGCATGAAGGGCAAATACAAGTCGGATACAGAAATGAGTGATAATGACAAATTAGAAGTCTTAAAACAGGTTCCTATTTTTGCGGCCATGAAAATTGGGGCCAAGGATGCTGAAGCGGAAGGGTATTCGTTTAGAGTGTTTTCTGATGAGCCAAGAAGAAAAGAAAATATGGCCACTGATTTTGAGCTTTCTATTTTTAAAAAATTCCAGGAAAACAAAGAGCTTCAAAAATATGTTCACGACGATGGTGAGTCGATAACTGTTTATAAACCAGTCAGGCTCTCAGAGTCTCAAGGCTGTATGACTTGTCATGGTGCTCCTGCAACCAGCCCGTGGGGGAACGGAAAAGATATTCTCGGTTATAAAATGGAGAACTGGAGCGATGGTAAACTCCATGGTGTCTTTGCGATTAAAACCGACATCAATAAAATTGCAACTCTTCGCGAAGTTGATAAAAACAATCTTAAAACAGTTCTGTTTGGGCTTGTCCCTATTGTCGTGGCCATTGCCCTGGCCTTTACATTAATTAAAGGGCCTCTGGATAATCTCAAGAAAGTGGCCGAAGTCCTCTCTGGAGTCAGTTCGAATGTGGCCAGCACTTCTCAACAGATGAAATCGAATTCTACTGATTTATCGCAATCTAACGTCGAGCAAACAGCTTCCCTGCAACAGACGGCGGCTTCGCTGGAAGAAGTGGGAGCGATGATCAAGAAGACTTCGGATTATGCGGGATCAACTTCCAAGGCCTCTTCAGTCTCGAGAGAAAAAGCGCAAAAAGGAAGTGATATTGTAGAGAAGATGATTCACTCAATGGAAGAGATCAATCACTCTAATGACAACATCAGGAGTGAGATTGATCATTCCAATCAGGAGTTTGCAGAGATTGTTAAACTCATCCACGACATTGGAAATAAAACCAAAGTGATTAACGATATCGTTTTCCAGACAAAACTTCTTTCATTCAACGCTTCTGTCGAGGCCGCACGAGCGGGAGAGAATGGAAAAGGATTTGCAGTTGTCGCCGAAGAAGTTGGAAACCTGGCCCGAGTCAGCGGAGAGGCCGCTACCGAAATCAGCGGCATGCTTGATACCAGTATCCAGACTGTTGAGCGCATTGTCCATGACACAAAAGTTAAAGTTGATAAGCTTCTGACGGAAGGAAAAACAAAAGTAGAATACGGAAGCGCTGTCGCCCGCAATTGCGGGGAGATTTTAGAAGAGATCGTTACCAATGTGAAGGTGACTTCTGATATGGCCCTGGAAATCTCCAACGCCAGTGTTGAGCAGTCGCAAGGAATCAGTGAAATCACTAAAGCGATGGGGCAGCTGGATGTGGTCACTCAAGATAACTCGCATACGTCGCAAGAGCTTTCCAATGTAGCGGATAACTTGAATAACAATGCTGTGGAATTAGAGAAAGTGGTTTCTGACCTGCTTAAAACGGTCAACGGTGCCGCTTAGTTATGGGAGAAAGAAGCGCTCAGAAAGTTCTGTGAGTCCTAATTCGCCTAGGATGTCACTTAAACGCTGGGCCGCTTTTTTCTTATTAGTGTCCGGATTGAATTTAGCAATGATAAGTTCATTTTTCATCGAGTGCTCCCAACCTACAAGCTCAGTCACTGTGACTTGATAACCATGGGCCTCAAGTTGCAGACAGCGAAGAACGTTAGTCAGCTGACTTCCAAACTCTCTGGTGTGTAGAGGGTGTCTCCAGATTTCACTCAATGATGTTTTAGTCTGTGCTTTGTTTTTGCGAAGAATAGAGGCCACTTCGGCCTGGCAACAAGGAACAAGCACCAGGTATTGGCTTTTTTTCTGAAGAGCGAATTTAATCGCATCGTCTGTTGCCGTATTGCAAGCATGCAGGGCCGTGACCATGTCGATTTGTTCTGGTAGTGATGAATCCTTCATTGAAGCTTCAACCGAAAGATTGAGAAACTTCATGCGGGGAAATTCGCAGTCGCGGGCAAGTTCAATGGATTTTTTGACCAGCTCATCGCGGGTTTCAATCCCGTAGATGGTCCCTTGTCCTTGATTCTTAAAAAACAGATCGTAAATGATGAAACCTAAATACGATTTTCCCGCACCGTGATCAACCAGTGTGTAGTCGTCTTTTTTTTCTGCCAGCTCCTTAAGCATCGGCTCGATAAAATTAAAGAGGTGATAGACCTGTTTAAGTTTTCTTCTGCTGTCCTGATTAAGCTTGCCGTCTCTGGTGAGAATATGCAGCTCTTGAAGGAGTTTTACGGATTGGTTGGGTCTTAATTCAGTCATGGGGGGGAGATTAGAGAAAAAGGCGGAAATTGTATAGATGGGAGAGGGGAAAAGCGCCGCCCAGTGAATTTTTTTCACTGGGCCTAAGGGTTAGTGCCCTAATTTTTGCGATTTTAGTTCGAAGGGAGGCAAAATAATTTCTTCTTGGGCAGATAATTTAGCAAGGGCCTGGTCATTTGCTTGGGCCATTGGCATAATCACTAGCGCACTGAGGATGGCGATTAAAAGGGCCACACCAGCTAGGAATACTTTCTCTTTATCGAGGTTGATCGCTTTCGCTTTTACTAAAGGATTTTTCATAGAAAATTCTCCTTTTTTCCTTTGTTCTACAACCTTAGTATCGTCTCTTTATAGGCGGCGTGATATTCGATAAAATCAATCTCTTCATTCAGAAAATCAATAGATATAAAGTAAAAAATTTGAGAATACTTGGTTTCAAATTAATAACTTCATGTTTTAATCAGGATATGAGCACCAATGACCCTGTCTCTTA
>CAXHHE010000397.1:0-3313 GCA_964016365.1 uncultured Bacteriovorax sp.
ATTTCTAGCTGAATTTGAGAAATATATTTTCGGTCTAGGTTACGCCAGAATTTCTTCTCAGCACGCGCCGACAAATGCAAGAATCATTTCACTTAAGTTAAAAGCAAAATACGTCATTGTAGGATCAGAGACTCATGAGCGTTGGGGAAAATTAATCAAGCTAGTGAAGTTTAAGAGCAAAGATAGATACGATTATTACTTTAAGAAAGTGGATTAAATATGAGTGAAGAGCATTCAATCTCACCAAGAGAAGAAGAGTTAGCAGCAAAAATTAGAGAGACCTATAATGCTGGTCATGGCAAAAAAGCTTTAGAGATGTCGATTGATTTTCTAAAGGAGTTTCCAGAAAGCCGTGTAGCTCGTTATCATTATGCAGTTACGCATGGAGATTACTCGGCAGAGATTGGGCTGAGTGAAGAAGAATCAAAAAGATATCGCGAAATTGGAAACAATGGTTTTAAAGCGCTTATCGCTGATCCCAACTTTAAAAAATGGCCATTTAAATTTCAATTTAGTGTGAGGAATGAATATTATTGGTTCTTTGAATTGCACCAAGAGCAGTATGAACTTGGCATTGAAACTATTCCTCAAAGCGAAAATGGTCATTACAGTGCTTGTGTCGGTTCTTCAATGCTTGCCTTAAAATCTTTAAAGGCCGGAAACATTCCTTTGGCAGAAGAGTGGGCAGAGAAGTCTCTTATGCATTTTGAGAAATACGAAAAGTATATGCCCGATTGGTATAACATTAATTATTTCAGCTCTCAGTCTCTGGCCTGCTTGGGTAGATATGAAGAAGCCTTGCTTTGTTATATGGACATGTACCGCAAACAAAAAGCGCCGATTAATGAAGCTGAAGTCGCAGAGTTTACCAATCGACTTCTTGAATTTAAAAAATATAGAGGGGAGTTATAGATGTTTAAAAATATTTACCTGGATCATAGCTACAATTGCGACCAGAACTTTAAGTTTTTTAAAAAATTAGAAAAGCTAGGATTCACTCTCGATAAACAACTTGTCGAGCATCCAGGAAAGGCTTTTTGTAAATTTATTATGTTCAAAGGGGTTAACAAAAGAAATAAGTGCTACTTGGAATTTGTTTCATTTGGCAAAGGGGCTCCTGAAATTGAAAGAGAGGCAGGTCTGTCTTTTGGTTACCAGGAAAACTTAGAAAAATACTTTAAGAAAATTAAAACAAAACTGCCTTCTAATTTCACTCACAAGAACTATGCCTGGAAAAAGAACTCTACAGACCGCCTGCCTGGTTGGAATATGTTAATTTTCAAGAAGAGCCCCATTCAAAACACTTTCACATGGTTCACTGAATATGAACCACACGCCAAGAAACAAAAAATGGCAAAGATCCCTAAGCATAAAAATGGCGTTGAGAGCATTCATGGAATTCTTTTATCACTCACTCCTAAATCTAAAAAAAACCTTGAAACAATTTTAGGAAAGAAGATTAAAGATAAGGTCGCACTCAATGACGGCACATTTGTTTACATTGAGAGCGGAAAGACAGATCGATACAAGTCAATCATCGTTAATGCTCAAAGCTTAAAAAAAGTGAAGAAGATCATAGGGAAGTCTGGCAAAAGTGAGATGTTTAACGGTCAGGAAGTCGTGAGAATCGATCCGCCACTTTATGAGAAATCACTTTCGTGGAATCTTCTCATTAGAGAGTAGATTGTGGGACAAGTAGATCCTCAAGGAAAAAAGCCGAAAGCTCCGACCTACTTGAAAGCCCCGCCTTCGCATAAATGGCCATCGATTGCACTCGTGCTGTTTTTTCTGTTGTATTTCTCACGCTGGCAATTTCTTTTAGGCTAAGGCCCTTGAGTAAGAGGAAGGCCACTTCTTTTTCAGCTGCCGTGAGTTCCCATTTACTCAACTGATCATCAATGGCCTGAGACAATCCTTCTAAGTATTTTTTAGATTCAGTTCTCCATTTCTCCGCTTCCTCACGGTAAGCAGAAAATTTCTGACTAGTTTCAATCAGGCTTTTTTTGGTTTGAAACGAATCTCTTAAAATATAAAAAATCCCAAATAAAGAAAGAAGACCCACACTGCCTTCAAGGAGCAAGTGCCAGATAACTACACCTTCTTTGGAATCACTTATAATGTCCATTGAGACAAGAAGAAAAACTGCACTTAAAACGCTTACTAAAACCCATTTTTCTTTATGGCTCACAACCAACCTCTAATCATCATGTTCTTTTTCGCTTTCATTTTCTTTGCCTTCATTATCGCCTAAAGAAAGTGTCTTTCCAAAGATTTTTAACTCGCGGGTAGAAGTATCATAATTTTTGGCGATGTAAGTCCCGGAACCAACCATGAGTAAAATCAGTAAAAGAGCGACCATCGGTTTGTGGCCAGAGATACCGCTTAGGCCATGGTCTGTTTCTTTTTTCCCATGAAGCATGGAGAAGGCAATTCCATCGACATGACGAAGAGTGTGGAGAAAAACTCCGGCGACATGTAAGAGAGTTGTGATTAAAAAGAGATTGGCAAAAAGCTCATGTAAATCTTCGAAGGCTTCCTTATGCCCCGAGGTCATGAGAATTCCCGTGACGGCCAACATGAGGGCCGAAGTGAGCATAATAAGGGCCGCCCAACTTGAGGCCGGGTTGTGACCGCTCCAGCGTTTTTTATCACCAGAAAACAAGCTCTTAAAGTAATCTATGACATCTGTAGGATAGAGGGCAAACGATGAGAATCGCGCATATTTTGTCCCGATCACTCCCCAGATGAGTCTTAGGATCACCAATACACCCAACATTAGCCCTGCCAGCATATGGTAAGAAAAAACGGGGCTTTCATCGTTAACTGTTTTAGCGACCATAAAGGCGAAGACAAAAAGGAAAGCAAAACTCCAATGAAAAATCCGGGTAGGTAAGTCGTAGATAAGTTGTTTGCGCATAAGGCCTCCTGATGCTCTTAGCATGCCTCAAACCATGAAAACTTCCATTGTCCATATGACCTATAAGCATTAATTCAAGCTCTTAGGTCATTTGGCCAATGCTTATTTTTTTGAATGGGAATAGTTTTTAATCAAACAGAAATGATTCTGTAGAAAACAATCAGGAGAAATAAGATGCGTAACTATTTATTGGCGATTATGAGTCTAATGCTTGCTTCAGGGGTTGCCTTTGCAAAAAAAGATTGCACTGATCAACCAAAAGAGAAGTGGATGTCGGAAGCAGACTTTAAAAAGAAGGTCGAGGCCGAAGGTTACACGATCGCCAAATTCAAACAACCTGGCACTTGTTATGAAATTTATGGGACTAACAAGGAAGGCAAGAAAGTCGAAATTTAC
>CAXHHE010000398.1:0-3308 GCA_964016365.1 uncultured Bacteriovorax sp.
CTACACAGCAGCCTTCGTCGGCAGCGTCAGATGTGTATAAGAGACAGGCCAAGAGATCCCTTTGATGTTCGGGTGTTTTTCCGGGTTCATACATGCGCGGAAAGCGCCGCAGTTTTCGTGTCCCATAACAACGATAAGAGTGACCCCAAGAACTTCAACGGCCATCTCAATACTGCCGATAACGGCGTCAGATAAAACAGTTCCAGCGATTCTGCATGTAAATAAGTCACCAATACCAACGTCAAATACCAGTTCAGGTACGACGCGGGAATCGGCACAGCTTAAAATGGCAGCAAAGGGTTGTTGACCAAGATACTGAGAGAACATAACCTCTCTCCCTCTTTCCGGGTGAGTTGTTTGTCCTTCATAGAAAGCACGGTTACCTTCAACTAAAAGTTTAAATGCATCTTGCCAGTTGTCTGCCTTTCTCATTGTCTAAAACCTCTTTACGTTAATGCTAATATAAAACTCGCATGAGAAGTTATAGTCAAGAGGCTTCCGGATAGACCTGGCCTTTACAAGCAGCGCAATACTAAATTTTAGTTATATTCTGCGCATTTTGCGACTTTCTTTCGAGGTGCCTTCCAAAGGCGCGCATCACTTCCAAGTGCACCAGGGCCTGGGTAATGACATAAATAAGCCAAGGAAGTGCCGGCTCAAAGTCATGGATGGCGGTAATAATGTAACGTTTATTTTTTACCGGCATCGTCTCTCTGAATTCAAGCCGGCTCTTTTCATTGAAGCGAACCAAGTTTCCGCCCACAATATAAAACAAAGCGCGATTCATCGTACTTCTTTCTTTGGAGTATTTGAGTTTTAGGAGAACAACTTGATGATGAAAAAGTGAGAAGTCGACCACATCATCTTCGACCTGCACTTTTATAAGTGGAGAAAAAACTTTAGGAAGCCACTGCATATACTCCAAGGCCGCATCTCGCGCATTCATAAATGCAGGAACAGGTAGACGCTGGACTGAACGAACAAAGCGGTGATTTTTTTTTACGAAAGGCTTCCTGTCATTCACATCGCTCGCAGCCAGAGCTTCTTCCAGGCATTCCTCAAAATTCTTAAACCGATAATTCTCTAATTTAAATTTACGTTCTGGATTGCAAATCATCGGATGGCGAATAGAATCGAGCAAAGGATAAACCAATTCTTTATTTTCCTGAGTAATCAATCTCACCCAGAGTTTTGAAAATCCTACGAAGTGCACTGGAACTTTAAGGTAGTATCTTTTTAATTTTAATTTTTCGCCAATTATGCGCATCAGATCCAGGTAGGTGTATTGCCCTCCCCCTGAAAGATCAAAAGTCTTATTGAAATAGCGATCATCATCTACCACCGTGGCCAGGCACTTGGTCACATCATCTACACCAATTGGAGTCATCGGGTTGTTCACCCATTGAGGACAGATCATTACAGGTAGGCGCTTGACCAGTTTATACATGATTTTAAATGAGGAACCATTTGGCCCAATAATTAAACCTGCGCGAAAAGTTGTCAGCGCGAATTTTTTCTCTCTAAAAACCTGTTCAACTTCCAGGCGGCTCTCTAGATGTTTAGACAGCTCTTCAAGATTGGAAGGCAAAAGCCCCCCAAGATAAATCACTTGCTTTACCTGATTTGAATTGGCCGAACGGGCAAAGTTGTCGGCCAGTAACAAATCATAGTCAGCAAAACTTCCCTGATCCAGATTCGCTGAAGGCAGCATTGAGTGGACCAGATAAAAGGCAACATCAACATCTTTTAAGGCGCGTTCGATTTCAAGCAATGAAAATAAATCGCATTCTCTCCATTCCAGGCGAGGGTTATCACTTTTTCTGCTAAAACGACTAAAACCAACCAGGTCATGATCAGTATTTTTTAAAAGATGCTCTATCAGTCGTTGACCGATAAAACCAGAGGCGCCAGCAATCGCAATGGTGAGCTTTTGCTTTTTCATGAGCAAATTCTACTGCAAAAAAAAACACAAAGGAAATGTCGGAGCGTTAAAAAAGAACTTCTGACCTTAATTGATTTAAAAACTCATCAATATACATCATTCTTCTTTTGCCTTCAGTCTTGGCCGATTCAGTATTCATCGTATTGGCAATAGACTTCAATTTGATATGTATATGATCAATTCCGTATAACTTATCATCAAGTGGACGATTCTCAGCAAAAGGGTCCACTAAATCGTAAAATGGTCTTTGCAGCTGGGTAATAACAGAAAAAAGTCTTCCGAGTCCAATGGCCCCTAAAGCATCTAAACGGTCTGCATCTTGTACAATCTGGGCTTCGATTGTTTCAGGCCTAATCGACGCAGAAAAACTATGGGCGCAAATCGCATGATGAATACCTTGGAAATATTTTTTTGGGTAGTTCACACTTTCTAAAAAAATCAGGGCTTCATCGGCCGCAAGAGTTGAGGCCTTTTTTCTGTCGGGATGATTTTTAGGAAGGTTCACCAGGTCGTGTAACCAGGCCGCAGGGATAACAATATTTTCGTCAGCATTTTCTTCTTTAGCTAAACGTCTGGCCATCGTCACCACACGCTGAACGTGGGCCAAGTCATGGGCGGGGTCTAATGTCCCTAAAACAGCGTTGATCTTCTCTGCAAATTTTTTTTCAAACTCTTCCATGTCAAAAAGTATATGGCCTGAAAAAAAGCGAAGTCTACTTTTTTAAGGCCACAGCTTTCATATAGTCGAAATTCATTTTGGCGATAGAAGTTAAAGGGATATGCTCAGGGCACTCAACTTCGCAGGCGCCAGTAAAAGAGCAATGCCCAAACCCTTCTTCCTGCATTTGCGCAACCAGGTTGAAAGTCCTGCTCAATGATTCTTCGTGTCCCTGAGGTAGTGCATTTAAATGATTTATTTTTGCCGAAGTAAAAAGAGCTGCCGAAGCATTTTTACAAGTGGCCACACAGGCACCACACCCAATGCAAGCGGCCATGTCCATGGCATAATCAGCGCGCTCTTTCCCGATAGGAATTGAATTGGATTCAGGTGCTCCACCGGTGTTGGCCGAAATAAATCCGCCTTTTTGAATAATGCGGTCAAAGCTAGAACGATTCACTACCAGGTCTTTAACAATAGGAAAAGCATTGGCCCTAAAAGGCTCAAGCACAACTGTCGATTGGTCTTTAAAGCTCCTCATATGCACCTGGCAAGTTGTCTGATTGTCATGAGGCCCATGAGCTCGTCCATTAATAAAAATTCCACACTGACCGCAAATTCCTTCGCGGCAATCGTGATCGAAAGCAACTGTGCTTTCTCCTTTTTCAACCAGCTCTTCATTTAATAAATCTAAAGCTTCCAAGAGAG
>CAXHHE010000399.1:0-3285 GCA_964016365.1 uncultured Bacteriovorax sp.
TTAGATCAGGCAGAGTTGGGAGCACTTAACTTGGTCTACTTTGCAGATAAGGGAGATCCAAGCTTTGCTTTTAGTGATGTGATTTATAAACTCATTTCTAAAAATGATAATTCAGTTCTCGTCACATCAAGTCAGTTGGATCAGGAATTATCTGGATTTCCCACTGCTTGTTTGCAACAAAAAATTCCTAAAACACAGCTGGTTAATTTAATTAATAAATTAAATATGGCCGTCTCTGAAAATCTAAATGATGTCAGCATTGATGGAGAGCAGGTGCGATTTGCTCAAACAACACTTATGCGTCTTCCATCTTTGAAAGTGACTAAATTAAAATATAATCCGTCTGATGTAGATTCATTGCATGTCGGATTCAGGCTTCTTTCTGAAGTCGGTGGATCTTTTAATTCATACAGAAACTCGAACGCAGTCATTCACAGTGTTTCTAATATAGAGACGATCAAGCACTTTCATAAGTTTTATGGATTGTCTGATTTTGCTGTCTTAAATAAAAAAGAAAAAACGCTGACTTTCTATGATGAGAATTCGAGAGTGCAAAGGAAAATAAATATCGACGTTGCTTCAACTGATGACCGCATGAATGCGGGAGGCGCAGGGATCTATTACGGGCTTATTGAAAAAGGAAATACTTATTATGCCAAGGCCCTTTCAGATAAAGGGATGAGAGAAGTTTTTAAAAGCAAACAAGGGCAGGGGATTAGACTTCAGGGCCCTCTGTACATTCTTCCTCAGGATGCGGGAGCTCACAAATTCAGGATTAAAAATAAGAGGCTTGCTTTTAGCGGATACCAATTCTATCGCAAAAGCCGAAATTTAAATTACTCAATTGAAAGTGAGGTCAAGTTCAAGCTGGAGATCAAGCATAGCTATAAATCGAAGTTCGTTTCTGATTACATCAACACATTAGAGAGAGAAAAAAATCATCTTATGCAAGTCCTTAAAGTAGACAACGATGACTACAATATCCTGGCAGGTTTTGCGATTGGAGTTCTGGCGCCTGAATCTGATTTCGGAAAAAACTGGAAGTATGTACTAAAAGAATTTTTACCAGGAGCTGTGTCTCTGGCAAAAGGAAATGGACTGGATACGAGTAAAAACAGCCGCGGACCGACTCAGCTTAAAGTGATCCCGGAAGAGATTATGGAAGATTACGGCATCAGCAAAACCAATCTGACTGATCCTGAGAATGCAGCGGTGGCGACGATTGCTATCAGTGCTGATTTCTTAAAACAGCTGAGAAACTTAGGTGTAAATCACAAAGCAATTAATGAAGAGAATATTCAGACATACCTTTATTATCTGTATCAAGGAAAGCGAGTTCAGATTAAAGAAGCTCTGGCCACTCCAGATGATAATATTGCGATAAAGAAGATTGTAAACGTAGTTAATGGATTAGAGTTTTTAGAATACTAAAATAAAAAGGGCCTCTTTCGAGGCCCTTTTTTTATCTACTACTTAAGAGCAGATTTTAAATTTGAATCAAGTGCATCTAAGAACTGCTCAGTCGTTAAATACTTATCAGCAGTTACTTTCTCACCGTAAATACATACAGCAAGATCTTTCGTCATTTTTCCTTCTTCAACAGTCGCCACACAAACTTTCTCAAGAGTGTCACAGAAGTGAACTAGTTCAGCGTTGTTATCAAGTCTTCCTCTATGAGCAAGTCCTCTTGTCCACGCGAAGATAGAAGCGATTGGGTTAGTTGAAGTTGGCTTACCTTGTTGGTGCATTCTGTAGTGACGAGTTACAGTTCCGTGAGCTGCTTCAGCTTCCATTGTTTTTCCATCTGGAGTCACAAGAACTGAAGTCATAAGTCCAAGAGAACCAAAACCTTGAGCTACTGTATCTGACTGAACGTCTCCGTCGTAGTTTTTACATGCCCAAACGAAGTTACCATTCCACTTAAGAGCAGAGGCAACCATATCGTCGATTAGTCTGTGTTCGTAAACGATTCCTAGAGACTCGAATTTCTTCTTGTAGTCTGCTTGGTAGATTTCTTCGAAGATATCTTTGAAGCGACCATCGTACTTCTTAAGAATTGTGTTCTTAGAAGAGAAGTATAGAGGCCATTTTTTAGAAAGGGCCATGTTGAAACATGAGTGAGCAAATCCACGGATAGACTCATCTGTGTTGTACATAGATAGAGCTACACCCGGGCCTTTGAAGTTATAAACTTCTTTTTCGATCTTTTCGCCGTTTTCTCCAACAAAAGAAATCGTAAGTTTTCCTTTTCCTGGTACTACGAAATCAGTTGCGCGGTACTGGTCACCGAAAGCGTGACGACCGATCATGATTGGTGCTGTCCAGTTTGGAACTAGACGAGGAACGTTTTTACAGATGATTGGTTCACGGAAAACAGTTCCATCAAGAATATTTCTGATTGTACCGTTTGGTGATTTCCACATTTCTTTTAGGTTGAATTCTTTTACACGAGCTTCATCAGGAGTGATTGTCGCGCACTTGATACCAACGTTGTACTTTTTGATCGCTTCAGCAGCATCAACAGTCACTTGGTCATTAGTCGCATCTCTGTGTTCCATTCCAAGATCGTAGTATTTAATATCTACATCAAGGTATGGAAGAATTAGTTTTTCTTTAATGAACTTCCAGATGATTCTGGTCATTTCATCGCCATCAAGCTCCACCACAGGGTTAGCTACTTTGATCTTTGTCATGCGCATATTCCTTACGTTTGTACGTTGCTAAAATTTGAGTTGATTCTATGAGAGAAAGGAGGGGATCGTCTATATTCGTTGCCGTGGGTTAGGCCGCATTTGCCTTCATTTGATGAAGATATTTTTGGGCGCGCTCCAGAATGGGCTGAAAGTTTGCTGTTTGGACGATGTAGTCATTGGCGCCCATGAAAACCATGTCGCAAATTTCTTCTTCATCGCCATTTTTAGATATAAATAAAATTGGTAATTCGGCCTTTGCTCTCTCCAGTCTGACTAGGGAGATGATCTCCTGGGCCGACATATCATTCATGTCTTCATTGCAGATAATCATGTTGTAGTCTTTTTTGTGCTCCAGAAGGTGGAGCAGGTGAAAGCCACCGGTGGCAAATTCAACTTCAAAGTTATCAAGCATGCGCAGTTTTCCCGCCAGGATATTTCTGAAATTCATATTTTCGCTGGCGATAAGAATTTTGAATGTCTGCTCTTTGATAATTGCCATGATTTATCCGTAATTTTTAACAGCTTTTGTCACTAACTTTTCGGCCTCTTTCATGGCCTTCTTCTTTTCTTCATCAGTCTGAACTGTTCCTTT
>CAXHHE010000400.1:0-3278 GCA_964016365.1 uncultured Bacteriovorax sp.
CTACACAGAAGCCTTCGTCGGCAGCGTCAGATGTGTATAAGAGACAGAAGTGCTTTAGACCGGGCGAGTTCTGCCGAGAGGGCGGGGTCAGTAGAGCCTGTAAGGCGCGCTTTGGTCATTGTCTTTTTTTGACCGAAGCCTTTTGCGTTCTCAATCTGCCATCCAGTGGCCAATAGGGTCTTTCTAATACTCACAGAGGAGCTATAAGTGGAAAGGTAGACTTCTGGATGTGACATTTTCTTTAGGTCTTCAAACCATTCTACAGTCCAGAGAGTCGGGTTTTTCTTAGGGGAAAAAGCATCCTGGAAGATGGCCGTCATCAGAGGGAGTTTGCCCATTTTATAGGCTTCGGGAAGAGTTTTTCTTCCATCACCAATATAGACGGTTACTGACAAATTCAAGATAGGCGTGATGCTGATTTGTGCCTGGTAAGTGTTTTCATACTTAGTAAAGTTGAGTTCCGGAAAATTAGTTTGAATTGACCAGAGAAAGAGATCTTCATCGAGCTCCATAGAGGTGTAAGAAAAATCCCTAAGATTTGTTGAGGGAGCCTCCTTAGCGGTATGAATAAGTGCCTTAAGGCCCAGCCCAATTCCAAAACCGACATCGAGAACATGGAGGGCCGTATTCTGAGCTATCTGCTCAGGTATGAAACATCCAGAGATATAATTGTAGAGAGTTTCGTTGTAGGCACCTGAAAGATTATGGCAGGCTTCATCGAAATATTCAGAGTAAACTGTCAGAGTATTATCTTCAGTTTCAATGATTTTGTAGTTTCCTAATTTTCCCTTAAAGTCCATGAGCACCCATTAATTAATTGCCAAAAATGTCGATAGATACCTTATGAGGAAGTCTATGACCAATCGACAGCTTTACTTATTTTCTACAATCGCACTCATCCTGTCTGGATGCGGTGGCGGGCAAGCGGGAAGAACCCCGGCCTCGACGTTTTCGGCGTCTGCAGAAATGGTTAGTGTCGCCGATTTGACCACAGATCAAAGGGCAATCGCAACAAGAATCTGTTACGCCTATCAATCCAAGAACACTAATTTCAGGTCATCTCTTTATTCAGGCGGGACTTTTAGTTTTAGCGTGGATTACAAAGACTGCTCACAGACGAGGAAGACTTATCCAGTTAGTGGGATTTTGCAGGATAGTGGTTCTGGATTGATTTATAAGTCGTCAACAAGCCAGGTCTTTGAACCAAATATTCAGACCAATAGTTCAGGGTTTCTGGCCCGTCTTTGTACTAAGATTCAAAACAACCAACCCATCAGCAATACCGCTACAGATGGAACTGATCAGGTTCAGATCAGCTTCTTTAAAGACACAATGGATGGGTACACGATTAAGTACTTTTCATTAGACAAAGGCAAGATGGCCCAAGTGGGTGCAGAAACTTTTAAAGTCAGGACCCAATTCAATATTCAGCCGGGGCAAATCCTGGGAATGGATGAAGTCTACGCCGGCTACGAAGCCTGTTCAGGCACCGATAAAGCGGCCGAGCTCTTTCAGTATTTCACTGGTTTTAAGAAGTAATTAATTCTTCTTTTGCTGCTCTTGCAACTTACTGTTGTACTTAATGAAGCTGTTGTTGATCTCATTGACGTTCAGGTCAATGGTGCTGTTGCCTTTATTTTCTTTTAAATCAGCCTTTTTGATTTGCTCTTGTAAGGCCTTGCCTTCAGCTCCATCCATCGTTTTGGCCTCAGCAAATAGGGAAGCCGTGTTTCTTTCGTTTGTGCCGCTCTTTTTGTCGTTTGTTTCCAGATAAGAAGACACGATGTTGTTAAACTGCATTAGATTGGAAAGATCTGATGTACGCGTGGCCAGGTCATTTCTGATCTTTTCCAGTTTACTGATATCCTGAGCATCGATTTTCCCATCACTACTTGATGTTTTCGTTTCGATTTTCTTTCTCATTTCTTCAATGATGGCCTCTTTCTCATTCTTAAAACGCGCTAAAATCTTAGACCTGATTTCTTCAATGGATTCAGCACTGGCCGTCAGCTTCTGGATTTCCTCGTCCTTAAATCCTTCTTCCTTCAGGTACTCGCGGACCTTCTCATCGTCTTTTAATTCTTCGGTCAGCATCTCTTCCTGGGCAAGCTGGCGCATCCCTAATTCTGCAAAGGCCGCTTCATTAGCTGTTTTATTGGTGCTTAAAAACTTTTTACAAACTTCGACGTTTTTAATGGCCTTAGTCTCCACATCCATACACTGATCAATTTCGGCCAGGTTGGCCTCATCTGGCTTTTTTAAAGAGTCTTCAACTTCTTTTTTAGTGATCTTTAAAATAGAGTCAGACGATGATTTTTCACCATCTGTGACGATTTTCATATTGCCGGCGATCTGAGTGGTTCCTTCTTTTTCCAGAGTCGTGTAGAACTCTTTTTGTTTGTCGGCGATCTGGATGTTTTTTCTAGCTGTCTTTACATAGTCAGTAATCAAACAAGCGCGCTGCTTAGAGCGTGAATTGATTGTCTGGCCAGAGTCACCCGCATTTCCTTCACAGACTTGGGCCACATTAAAAATACAGCTCGTCCATTTTCTTGAACTGGCCGTGCCGGAAGCAAGGTCAAAGGTCGTGCTCTTTAGAGATTTAAGATTCGTTTCTCGGTCTTCTTTGACTTCGTCCATTTTCTCTCTTAGCAGACATAAACCTTTGTCGCAGCTTTGCGGGTCTGTGTCCAGGCAGTAAGAAGTAAAGGCGTTGATGATGGTTTTACCGAGTTCTGATTTATAAAGGTCGATGAATTTTCTGTGGTCGACAGTGACAATAACGTTTTTATCTTTTTCGGCCGCACTAAGTGCCTTGTCAGGGTCGAGGATTTCATCGAGTTTTTTCCCGTAAAATTCACTCAATGCCTGAACACTTGGGTCGCTGCTGTAGTCAACTGAAGCGACTTGTGCGCTCGTCACCATGTTCGTTTTACTGCTGGCCGGAGAACGTCCCTCAGTTGGCGTGCTTTTATTGGTGTCGGCATAGGTCTGCATGACCATCTTTTTTAACTCAGGTTTATTTTTGACGTTATCCCAAATACACGTCGGGATATTTTCAGAATAGGCCTGGTTGTTTTTTTTGCACTCTTCGTAGATTGGTTTTACGCCCGGAACATCAAGGAGCTTCTGAAGAGAGTCATTCACCACAATGTCGCCTTGAACGCCGGATTTTTGCACAGTCTTTTCTTTATCTGCGGCGAAGGCAAATGAGCTCAGGAGAGTGAATGCCCTGTCTCTTATACACATCTGACGCTGCCGACGAAGGCTTCTGTGTA
>CAXHHE010000401.1:0-3265 GCA_964016365.1 uncultured Bacteriovorax sp.
ATCGGCGACAAAATCAGAAATTGAAAAATCAACTTCGTGTCCGACGGCACTGATAATAGGGATCGGGCAATTAAAAATATCGTAAGCTAGTCCTTCATCGTTGAAGGCCCATAAATCTTCTAAACTTCCTCCCCCGCGGGCAAGGACAATCAGGTCGATTTTTTTTGCTGGCTCAGCTTCCATAGAATACTTAATAACATTGTGAAGAGAAGCGCGGATTGCTCTTGGAGCATCGTCCCCCTGAACTAATGTCGGGATCACCAAGAGATCCATCCAAATAGAGCGGCGGCGGTAAATATTAATGAAGTCCTGTAGTGCCGCTCCTCTTTGAGCGGTAATGATAGCGACTCGTTTAGGCATTTGAGGGATCGGCTTTTTTTGATCCATATCAAAAAGGCCTTCGCTAGCGAGCTTTCTTTTTAGTTTTTCAAACTGCTCTTTTAAATCCCCCGTCCCCACGGGCACAATTCTTTTAACGATGATTTGAAACGTTCCTCTTTTTGGATAAACGTTGATGTCACCGACAACCACAACCTTCGAGCCGTCCTTGATGGTTTTCATCAAAGGGTTTCTCAGGGCATCCATTTTAAAAAGGGCTGCGCTAATTGCTGAGTCTTTATCTGAGAGTGTGAAATACCAGTGCCCTGATGAGGACAATGATAAATTGGTGATCTCTCCTTCGATGGAAACGTTAGAGAATTCATGTTCGAGTAAATTTTTGATTTCCCCGACGATTTCGGAGACTTTTTTAACTTCTAGACTCATTGCCTACTAGTATTACTAAAACGATGGAGCGTGAAAAGTTTAAAGGCCTGTTGCTGGGAGTTATTTGGGCAAAAAAAGACCCGCCGAAGCGGGTCTGTAAGTTTTTTAGAATTTTAGTGTCTTGATCAGACCGATATTTTTTAAATAATTGATGGCCTGGTTCACTTGATAGTCTTCACCCGGAGCCACGCGCTTAGAATCGTCTTCATCATCTCCAGCAACGACCGGCTCTTTTGCCTCAGGTTTTTTCGCCTGCTTTTTCTTTTCTCTCATCGCTTTGAATCTTTCTGTGCGCTCGATTCTTTCTTTAAGCTCCTGCTCTTCGCGGATCTTTTTTTCTTCTGCCGTTTCAATCGTCGCTGTTAAGTGATTCTTTAAATCCTTTTCTCTGATGAAGCTAGACTCTTTTCTGTTTTCATCATACCACTCACCTTCAGCTTCACCGATTGTGACATCAGGATTGATTCCTACGGCCTGGATCTTTCTTCCAGTAGGAGTCATATACTGAGCGATCGTCAGTTTCACTCCACTTGTGTCATCGATTTTTGCCACTGACTGAACTGAACCTTTACCAAAAGATTGAGTCCCCATGATGATGGCGCGTTTAGCGTCTTGAAGAGCACCAGAAACAATTTCAGAAGCTGAGGCCGAAGAACCGTTAATTAGCACCACAAGTGGTACTTCAAGCTCTTTGTATCCACTCTTTTTCACGTAACGGATTTCTTTATTTTTTGGATCGCGACCTTCAGTTGAAACGACAATACCCTCTTTTAAGAAGATTGAAGAAACATCAACGGCTTCATCCAATAATCCACCTGGGTTTGAGCGCAGGTCAAGGATCACTCCCTTTAAAGGTTCTTTCTTTAACTGCTCTCTCATTTTCTTTAAAGCATCGACAATATACTCAGCAGATTTTTTCTGAAACTGAGTCAGGCGAACGTAAGCATAAGCATTTTGTAGCAATTCATACTTAACTGGCTTGAGGTAAACGATTTCGCGAGTGAGTTCAAAGTTCTTCACTCCATCCACGCCATCTCTAACGATTCCCAGTACAATTTTAGACTTCATTTTTCCACGAAGTTTATCAATGGCCTGCTGAAGACTTGCTCCCACCATTGACTCGTGGTTAATCTCTACGATCTTATCTCCTGCTTTGATCCCCGCTTTAAATGCCGGTGAATCTTCAATTGGAGTAATGATGACCAGGACTCCGTCTTTTTGTGTGACTTCAATTCCAAGTCCACCAAACTCTCCAGAAGTTTCTTCCTGCATTTTTGAGAAGACTTCGCTGTCGAGATAAGCAGAGTGAGGATCAAGGGTATTCATCATCCCGTTGATAGCGCCTTCAATAAGCTTATCAGTGCTCACTTGGCGGTAGTACTGCGATTCAATAAGGTAGAGCACCTTGTTGAAGAGTTCTAATTTTTCATAACGTGATTTTTTTGCAAGATCTTCTGCTGGAGCTGCAAAAGCAGCACTAGACATCAACGACAGACCAACCAAGAGACTGGTCACAGTTCTCTTCATAACGACTCCTTCCATGGTTATTTGCCTAGTGAGATGAATTTTTCGCGAGCGACTTCTTATCCAACAGCAAATATGTATTTTGAGCTAAATTGTTTTTTCTAACTTCGAAATAAATTCTTCCCTCTCCCAGACCATTGCCTGATCTTGGATTGGTGAAACCTACGACCTGCGCATCCTTGACGCTGTCGCCATTTTTAACTGAGTAATCAAACTGCCCTAAAAGAACAGTGCGGGTATCATTTCCGTGGTCAATCATCAGGACGTTTCCGTAGTTGGCCAGTGTCCCGGTATAAACGATTTTTCCGGCCTTAGTGGCACGCACTTCGTTTTTCCCGTGGAAATTAAACGTCACCCCTTTCTTCTGGTACTCCATTGCCTGGTAAGAATAGATGGGCGGATAAAACTCTCCACCTGAAAGCGGCTGAGAAGGAATTTTGATTTCTTCAGTAATCTGCATTGGTGCCAGACGTTCGCGCTCTTCGACGATTCTTTTCGACTTCTGGTTGATGGCCAGCTTATTTTTTTCTTCATCAAAACGAATCTTCATATCAGCATTGCTTTTTGTCTGCTGCTCCAGCGAGTTTCTAAGCTCGCGGCGTCTTTCTTCAAGCTCTCCCATCACGGCCAGGAGTTCTTTTTCCGTGTCCATAGATTCCTGAAGTTTGGCGTATAATCCATCGACGTCAGTTTGAAGAGTCTTGTTGGTTTTCATCATTCCATCGAGGTCCGCAAGTCTCTTTTGCAGTTTTTCGATCATGACTTTTCTAGCAAGCATATCTGAAGAGTTTTCAGTGTTTTCGAGTTTATTTAAAAGCACACCCATCAGAAGATTTTTAGTCTGTGAGTAGTTCTTTTTTAGCGTCTCGCTGTCGAAGTCGGCATTTCTTCTGGCAGAGGCCAGGCTCTCCTCAATGCGCGCTCTTTCTTCCTGTCTCTTATACACATCTCCGAGCCCACGAGACGCTCAGTTATC
>CAXHHE010000402.1:0-3247 GCA_964016365.1 uncultured Bacteriovorax sp.
GTTTATTAAGCGCCATTGAGTTTATTCCTTACAAACATTATCGAAAATGAAGGCATTTTCAGAGAGAGATTTTATCACGAAAAGGGCTAAAAGTCTTCTAGCCAATCAGCGTCATTGCTTGGTTTTGGAAGATTTTGCAGAGACGCAGGAGTGTTTTCATCCTCAAGCCAATTTTCTTGGGTCGGCTGAGGAAGTTCTTCCGGTTTTACGTCGGTGACAGGGGCCAGGATTTCCTCCACGCTCTTAGACTCACTGGTCTGAGCAGCAGGTTTGGCAGGGGTTTTGGCCACATCTTTGACGGCAAAGAATTTAAGCTCTGTTTCGTCTTTAAGTTCTGGGGCCAGAGGTGAAAGGCTGCTTTCTTTGGCCATGAGTTCAAAGCTTCTCGAGATGTTTTTTAACGTCTCCAGCATTTTTGGAGTGAGGTCACTTTTTAGAGTGTCGGGAAAATCCTGGGCATTTGGATTGATTTTAGAAATCCAATACTGCAGAAGCTCGCCCTTTTTCTCCAGTTTGCGGTACTCAACTTTTTCTATTTTAAGGCCGTTGTTTTTTTGCAGTAAAAATTCTTTATAGAGCTTGTTGCTCATTAGGTCTTCGCAGTCTTTTAATAGGGCCTGAAGAAACCACTTAGTGAAATTGTCTTTCGTTTTACCCAAAGCTGCTTTGAGAGTCGTTAAACTCGTTCCATCGACTGGCTGTTTAATGGCAGCATCGTAATTTTTAAGCAATGTCTTATAAACTTCAATTTTCCCAATCAGGAAAATGTCTTCTTTACTCATTGAGCGGGCATAGCGGTCGATCTTGAGAAGATCCGGTAGGATTTTTGGAAAAATATCCGGGTTATTATTTTGAAGGTTATCAATTAATAGATTCACTTCTAAAGGCAATTCTTTAGATCCTGCCGCTACTTTTTCGGCATGTGTGTTCTGCACGCTTAAAACGAGAAGAGCAGACACAGTGAATGTTTTAATCGCTTTACTCATTATCTAATTCTTTATCAATCTGCTTAATGGCTTCACTCGCTCCACTTGGAGGAAGGGCCTTAAGTGAGTCAATGTTTTTATAATCAATTGTGCCTTTAACAATATAGTATTTACCTTTATCCAGTGCCAAAAGTGTTCCATCCATGTTGATGACACTCGTAATGGTTTTCATTTCACTAAGCATTTTAATTTCTTTGTTAGACGGATTCAGGTCGACCAGGTCGGTGCTGATTTGGTCGTTGCTACCAAAGTTTTTAATGAAAGTGATGTAGTCTTTGCTGAAATCGCAAACTAATTGACCAAAGTCATTCGTCGACGATGTGTAAATCGTTTCGCGTTTTTTAAAATCACTCAGAGGTAAAGCTGCACGGGTAATAGTAGCGCCATTTTTAGAGAAGTTAAGTCCAAAGAGACCCATTACGAGGTAGTCGTTGTGCAGACAGATTTCTGCTTTTACCATTGGGGTGGTGGCCTTGAAGATAAGTTCTGCTTTTCCAATATTGCGTTTAAATTCCAGAAGTCCGACAGCTCCGTTCTCACCTAGGTCAGTGTAATAAACGGTGTTGTCATCACTCATCACGACTTGAGGAGTAAAGTAGGGATTGATTCGGTTATTGAGTTTTAAACTAAACTTAAGGGCCGCATTGGTCGTATTCTCAAAACTTAAAACTTTTGAATAGTAGTCGTAGTATGAAAGCCACGTATCATTAAGATGAAGGGCCGCCGCTGATCCCATGCCCACTTCTTTTGGATTTGTTCCACCAAAATCCAAGAGAAAAATTTTCTCACGGGACCTGATAGAGTAGAACGTATGGAAGTTTTCATTTTGCATGACTACGATCTTTTTTCTCGCAGGTGTACCGATTAAAGTATACTGCGTTCCAATCTGACCTTTGATTAACTCCGCTACTTTATAATTGCTGGAGAAAAGAAGGCTTCCCGAGCGCTTTTGATAATAAGTGAATTTTCCATCCTGGCTTAGGAAGCGGATATTGTTAACAGCTTGTTTCGCTAAAAGTTCAGGCAAAATAATTTTGGCCTGAGCACTTTGGCCCAGTAGAAAGGCGAAGATTAATTTTAGTATCATATTCTTCTTATTTTCTAATGCCATATAACGTCCATGTATTTAACGGGTGTAGTTCCTGATAGGCACTGACAGCGTTAAAAATATTTGGCCACATCAACAATCGAGGAGTGTGTACATCATCAATTGCCAGGCGAGTAACCAGCCAGGTTTCATTATTCTTCACAACGTGTCCATCAACGATAAATGGCATTGGGTGACACTGATTGATCGCTGTTCTCATAAATTGTTCAGGAATCATATCTTCAGCACAGCCGATTCCATGAATGATTCCCGTAGGCATCTTATCCAGGAAGAACTTCACATCTGTGAGATTTCTGATCATGCGATCTTGAGTCCCTTTGACTTCGTCTAATAAATTGGTGAAAGCGTAACGTTCATTCAAGTATGATGTCGGGAAATAATCAAATACCGGAACCCCGATAAACTTAATGTCTTGTTGAACTTTTTCTTCCCAGATAACTTTTTTATCACAAGAAAGAGTCGTACAAAGATCCGCACTGTAGACGATGAAGCAGCCAAACTTAAACTCCGAGCGAACAGGGTTGTAAGTTCGAGAATCGACAATTCGACAAGTCGTCTTTTGTGGAGCTCCTTTTTGCTGGTAAAGGATTCTGGCCACAACTTGGTCTTCACTTAGAGGCTCATCAGCACGCGAACCAGGAATATAAGTTACGCAAGCTTCTTTGTTGTCGATGCGGTTCATGTAACAAACTTTTAATGGCCATCCAGCTTCGTGTTTCACGTCGAGGTTGAGTTTTGCCAGTGTGTAGTTAGCTTCACCTGCACAAGTGTCCCTTGAAGTCACAATCGGTCTAGGTGAGAAATGATTAACAATTCTGTGAATGTTAGTCAGCCCTTCGTTGTCAATGTTTCCCGGACAATCGTGGTAATCGCTAATTAGTTTTGATTTGTTCAGCGCCAGAGAAATATTGCTACAGTTTTGTAGAGGGAAGTTGGATGGAAAGTCCTGGTTCCCTCTGGTTTCACAAAATGTGTTTTCTGTTGCCAGTTTGCTGGCGCAGTTTTTCATTTCCATCGGAGTGAGTTTGTTTTTCTTATTGTACATCTGCTGGCATTTATAACTCATCTTATAATCAGGAAGTTCTGAGTTTAAGATTTTGCTCCATACCTGTCTCTTATACACATCTCCGAGCCCACGAGACGCTCAGTTATC
>CAXHHE010000403.1:0-3244 GCA_964016365.1 uncultured Bacteriovorax sp.
GTCGAAAGAAATGGCAGTCCGGGAAAAGAATTTGAAGGGCTAAAGAAAAGAAGCGAAGAATTGGAAAAGGCCTATATGGCCCGTTTTGATTACTGGAAAAAAAACCTGGATGACAAAAAATTAAAAGATGCCTTCGTTTCTGGAAATATGTCAGTCTTTTTTAACATCCAAAAGAGCACTTTTCTTAAGGCCTTGGATAAGAATGACCTGGTCGAAGCCAAGAAAATTTTTAACAGCGAACTCTCTCCTCTGTATGCACTTCACAGGCAAAATATCGACTCAATCGTAATCATGGCCGATGAACAAATGCTGGTACTTGAGACTGAAGTCGTCTCAAAACTTTCAAAATAAAAAAGGCCACCGTTTAGGTGGCCTTCATTGTTAGGAATTTGTCAGGAAATTAAGCCGACTCTACCGTTTTTTTCGCAGCAACTGTCGCTGTTCCTGTAGCAGGTGCTGGAACTTTTCTTGGACCTTCCACTACTTTTGGAGATCCTTTTCCAGAAACCGAGTCAACTGTTACGATGACCTTACAAACCTTTTCGTTTGCCGGCACATCATACATTACGTCAAGCATTGACTGCTCAAGGATCGCGCGAAGACCGCGGGCCCCAGTTCTTCTCTCTAGTGCCTGGCGAGCAACTTCTTTAAGAGCATCTGGTTCGAACTCAAGTTCGATTCCTTCGTATTCAAAAAGCTTTGCGTATTGTTTTGTAAGAGCATTTTTCGGCTCTGTTAAAATCGAAACAAGTGCTGCTTCATCAAGTTCAGTCAGCATAGCGTTTACCGGAAGACGTCCGATGAACTCTGGAATAAGACCGAATTTTGTTAAATCCTCAGGCTCGATCCCTCCAAGCTTTTCAATCATTGATTGCTCAGCTTCTTGTTTTTCTGCCATCAGACCCATTGGTCTTTTTGTCATTCTCTTCTCGATGATTTTATCCAGACCTACGAAAGCTCCGGCACAGATGAAAAGAATGTTTTTTGTATCAACTTGAATGAACTCTTGTTGTGGGTGCTTACGCCCACCTTTTGGTGGAACAGAAGCAATTGTTCCTTCAACGATTTTTAGAAGTGCCTGCTGAACACCTTCACCCGAAACGTCGCGTGTGATTGATGGGTTTTCAGACTTACGAGCGATCTTATCGATCTCATCGATATACACGATTCCGCGTTGAGCGCGCTCAACATCGAAATCACAGTTCTGCAGAAGGTTAAGGATGATGTTTTCAACGTCTTCCCCTACGTACCCTGCTTCCGTTAATGAAGTTGCATCAGCAATAGCAAATGGAACGTTCAAAAATTTCGCCAGAGACTGGGCGATTAACGTCTTACCAGATCCAGTTGGACCCGCTAGAAGAATGTTTGATTTAGCTAGTTCAACAACATCACCTTTACGAGTGTCGCCCGACTTGTGAGCAATTCTCTTGTAGTGGTTGTGAACAGCAACCGAGATAATTTTTTTCGCTCTATCTTGTCCGATAACGTAGTTATCCAAGTGAGCTTTAATCTCGTGAGGCTTAGGAACGTTGTCAACAACGGCCTTAGCATTATTTTTTTGTGAGTCTTCAAAGATAATATCATTACAAAGCTCGATACACTCATCACAGATATAACATCCAGGACCAGCAATCAGTTTCTTAACTTCTTTTTGTGACTTTCCACAGAAGTTACAGTGAAGAGCACTACCGAAATTCGCTTTTTCTTTTGTCATTTTGATTTCCTTTCTCTAAATCCACTGACCTTATATTTTATTAATTACTTTTTAAGTTTTCTTCCGCTCTTATCAATAACAACGTCGATTAACCCAAGTTCAATTGCTTTTGTTGGGTTTAGATAATTATCACGGTCAGTTTCTTTTTCAATACGCTCCATAGTCATACCAGCGCTTGAGTGACGAACATAGATCCCGTTAAGTTGTTTTTTCAGGTCCTGAATCTCATTGGCCTGGATCTGAATATCAGAGGCCTGTCCACGAGCTCCACCCAATGGTTGGTGAATCATGATGCGCGAGTGTGGCATTGAGTGTCTGAAACCGGCTGCTCCCGCAGTTAAAAGAAGTGAACCCATTGATGCCGCCATCCCCACGCAGTACGTGTACACTGGGCAAGAAATGTGTTGCATAATGTCGTAAATCCCAAGACCAGCGTAAACCGATCCCCCTGGACTGTTGATGTAAAAGTGAATTGGAGCGTCTGCATCAGACTGCTCTAGGAAAAGCATTTGGGCAATCAGTAGGTTTGCTACTGTATCGTTAACTTCTGTCCCTAAAAACACAATACGATCCAGAAGAAGTCTTGAATAAATATCGTATTGTCTCTCCCCTCTCGCTGTTTGTTCGATAACAATTGGGTTAGGGATATAGGCTTTTGGATCCATCTTTCTCTCCATAAGAAGTTGATTCGTTTAATACATTTCGTCTCTTTATCGGCTCGAAGGCCTTAAATCTTTAACTATTTAGCTTACTCTTAAAGCAAAAAAGAACAAGGCATAAGTGTGCGTTATTTTTGGTTTTTGTCAGGTTTTTTAACCTTGATCTCTGAGCTTTATCCATTTAAAGTTAGCCTATATTTTTTTATTACCACCAACCTAACTATTTTTTATGGAGGCTCACATGTCTAGATTAGTTGGAAAAATTGCTCCGGATTTCACTGCAGAAGCTGTTGCTAACGGCGAAATCAAAAAACTTTCTCTTCACAAAGACTTTGCAGGTAAGTGGAAAGTTCTTTACTTCTACCCACTAGATTTCACATTCGTTTGCCCTACAGAAATCACAGCATTCGAAGACAACCTTGCAAGATTCAAAGAACTAAACTGTGAAGTTATCGGATGTTCTGTAGACTCTGCTTTCTCACACCTTGCTTGGACTCAAATTGAGCGCAACAAAGGTGGCCTTGGAAAGATGGCCCACCCTCTTCTATCTGACCTTACGAAGACGATTGCACGCGATTACGACGTTCTTGCTGACGACGCTGTAGCTCTTCGCGGGGTTTTCGTTATCGACGATAAAAACGTTATCCAAACATGTACAGTAAACAACCTGTCAGTTGGACGTAACGTTGAAGAAGTTCTGCGTACTGTAGAAGCTTACCAATACACAGCTAAACACGGTGAAGTTTGCCCTGCAGGCTGGACAAAGGGAGCAAAAACGATGAAAGCAGATCCAAAGGGATCTCAAGAGTATTTCGCTACGCTAAAGTAATATTTTCATAGGGCGGAGACCCAAAATCCGCCCTTTTTCTCT
>CAXHHE010000404.1:0-3243 GCA_964016365.1 uncultured Bacteriovorax sp.
GAGATAACTGAGCGTCTCGTGGGCTCGGAGATGTGTATAAGAGACAGAGTAAACGTTATCAACAGAGTCGATTTTTTCAGCTAACACTTGCGCAGCTCCACCTACTGCGTGGAAATAAACACAACCATACTCTTTACAGCCGGCAAGTGTTTTTGGCCCCATTCCACCTTTACCGATAACTCCTACGATCCCGTAGTCTTTCATTACTTCTGCCTGGTAAGGCTCCTCACGGATTGAAGTTGTGGGTCCCGCTGCTGTCACTTTGTATTTCCCATCTTTTTCAAGGATAACTGGACCGCAGTGGTAAATGATTTGGTTATTTAGGTCTACTGGTGGTTTAACACCTTCGTGTAATCTTTTGTGAACGGCATCTCTTCCGGTAAAAAGTTTTCCGGTGATTAAAACCATGTCACCAACTTTTAGTTCTCTGACCGCTTCGTGTGAAAATGGGTATTCTAATCTTTTCATATTTTACCTCTAGTAAAGCCACTTCTTGATTGTGTTGTTTGGTGAAAGTTCAATTCCTTGTCTTCTGAATGCCCAGCACATGTATGAGATAGATACGAAAAAAGATGCTGGCAGACGGTTAAGCGCGCTGATCTTGCAACCAAGAAGCGTCGTCTTTCCACCGAATCCCATAGGTCCGATTCCAAGTTTGTTAGATGTTTCAACGATTTCTGTTTCTAATTCGGCAAGAGAAGCGTTTGAATTTTTATCATCAAGTTTTCTTAGTAGTTGCTCTTTTGATTCAATGTAGCCCGCTCCGCGGTCTCCACCGATACAAACTCCAAGAACTCCCGGGCCGCATCCTTTTCCTTGAGCTTTATGAACAGCATCCAGAATAACTTTGCGAACACCATCTAAATCTCTTCCCGCTCCAAGAGCTGTGTGAGGAAGTGAGTATTGAGCACCAACGTTTTCACATCCACCCCCCTTAAGCATAAGTTTTACTTCAACAGTATTCTTTGCGTGTTCATGGTAGTGAATCGAAGGGTGACCAGGTCCGATATTTAGACCTGAGTTCTCTCCAGTTAGAGAGTCTACTGAGTTCTGGCGAAGGTAGCCTTTTTTAGTAGCATCGACTACAGCTTTTTCAATAAGCTTCGTGAATTTTGATTGGTTGAATCCCACAGGGTGAGCCACGTAGAAGAGAACTGTCCCCGTATCCTGACAAAGTGGTTGTGATTTTTTCTTAGCTAAATCAATGTTCGCTTTGATGATGTTCATTGCGTATTCAGCTGTCGTGTTTTTTTCTTCGCGCTCTAAAGCTTCAAGAATAACTTTTTGAACATCATCAGGAAGTTCAGCACTTGTTACACGGATAAGTTCTAGAAGAGATGCTTCTAATTCCTTATCACTTCCGCCAGTTGCTTTCGCAGCCTGAGGAGCTGCTTTTTTAGCAGGAGCTTTTTTCGCAACAACTTTCGTTGATTTTTTTGGAGCTGTTTTTTTAGCTGCTTTTTTTGCAGCTGGTTTCTTAGTTGATTTCACTGACTTCGCCGCCTTAGCTACAGTCTTCTTTTTTGCCACTTTTTTGGCGGCCTTTTTTATAGATTTTTTCTTCATCGCCATATACGAATCTCCGCTAGTTTTTAAGAAATTAAAGTACAAAAATTATAGCAAGACTCCTTTGGATTTAGTACTCTTTTTCCCTATGATTTCCCTTAGTGGTCTAAATGACAAACAGCGAGAAGCGGCCGAAACGGTCGAGGGGCCAGTCCTTATTCTGGCGGGCGCTGGCTCAGGGAAAACCCGTACCATTACCTATCGAGTCGCCCACATGGTGGATAACCTGGGGATCAAAGGTGACTCAATTCTTGGGGTAAGTTTTACTAATAAGGCCGCTAAAGAGATGCGCGAACGCGTTGTCACCCTCTTAGGTGCGAAAAAATCCCGCAAAATTGCCTTACTTACTTTCCACTCACTGGGAGTGAGAATTCTTAAGAAGGAAATTGATAAACTCGGCTACCACTTAAACTTTTCGATCTACGATCAATCTGATCAGTTAGCGATTGTAAGAGAGGCCTTAAAGCTGTATCACGCCGAGAAAAAATTTGATCAAAAAGATGTTCAAAGTAAAATTAGTTACCTGAAAAATGCCGGTATTTCTGAAAATGATTTTGCGGACTCTCCTCATTTTAACCCTGATGACCCGTACTCTCATGCGACAGAATTTGCTTACCGCTATTACCAGGAAAAGTTAAAATTTTATAATGCTATCGACTTCGATGACATTCTCTTTTTAACTCTAAGACTCTTTAGAGAAAACCCGGACATCGCCCGTGCGTATTCTGAAAAATACCGCTACATCATGGTCGATGAGTACCAGGACACCAACGCTCTTCAGTTTGAATTAATCCGCCACCTGACAGTCACTCACAACAACCTGTGTGTTGTAGGTGATGACGATCAGTCTATTTATGGATTCAGAGGCGCGGACATCACAAACATTTTAGAGTTTGAAAAAACATTCCCTGAGGCCAAAGTTGTTAAGCTCGAAGAGAATTACCGCTCCGTCAGCTCAATTCTCGACCTCGCCAATAATGTTATTAAAGAAAATAAAAAACGCCGTGATAAAACCCTATGGAGTCAGAAAAAAAGTGCTCACATACCTATTCTCTGGGCCATGGCCGACACCGACCACGAAGCAGAAGTTGTGGTTGAAGACATCGTCCGCCACCAGGGTAACGGTGGCCACTTAGGCGACATTGCCATTTTATACCGCAGTAACACTCAGGCTCCGCCGATTGAAGATCAGCTGCGCATGAGCCAGGTTCCCTATACGATTATCGGAGGACAAAAGTTCTACGATAAAAAAGAAGTTAAGGACCTGATGAGTTATCTCTTTGTCATCTTGAATCCTAGTGATCAGATGGCCATTAGAAGAATTCTCAATATTCCTCATCGTGGGATCGGAAACGCCACGCTGGAGAAGTACCTGGCCAAATCACAAGAGGACAACATTCCTCTTTTTGATGCCCTTGAAAAATACCCCGCAATAGACCCTCAACGCTCGGCCGGGATTATCAAGTTCGTTGAGCTCATTAGAAAATTTAAGAAAGTTTTTGAGATGCACCCTCTTAGCCAGGGAATCAGCACCTTGATTGAAGAAATTGATTATTTAAATTTCATCGATAAACAATACGACAATGCCAAACAAGTTGAACGCAGAAGAAACGATGTTATGCATTTTATTGAGTCTGCTGAGCGTTTCACCAACTATTATAAAGAAAACGCCGATCT
>CAXHHE010000405.1:0-3233 GCA_964016365.1 uncultured Bacteriovorax sp.
GAGATAACTGAGCGTCTCGTGGGCTCGGAGATGTGTATAAGAGACAGAATTCTTCTTCAGTCTTGTTTTCAAGAACAAAACATGGAGCTGAAACAGCTTTATTGAAAGTAAGAGCACGGTAACGTCTCTCACCACAAATCAGTCTGTAACGGCCGTTTTTGTCATGGTGAAGAACAAGCGGTTGAATAAGACCGTTTAGTTCGATGTTTTTAGCTAAATCTTTGATTGAATCGTCGTTGAACTTGGTTCTTACCTGTTCCTTAACAACGATTTCCTTCATTTGAATTTCAGTAAGCTTTGCTCCCTGAAGAAGGCGGTCATCTGAAACTTTAAAAATTTCGCGACCTACTTTTTCAGAAAGATCTATAGTGTTTCTTTCTTTTTTTGATACACGCGCGGCAAATGTCTTAGACATATATAATTCTCCACATCCTTATGTAAATTAACTGTCAATCAATTATAAATTTAATGATTTCCAAAGTTCTTCGTAGTCACGACGTCCGGCAGACTTCGCTCCCATAACACAAACTGGTCTTCTTGTAGAGATCGACTCTTGAAGCTGAACCATGTTTCTTACCATTGGAGTGATGTTGAAAGACTGTGACAACTCTTCCATACGGGCCTGCTCGATTTTTCTTCTCGGGTTAACCATAGATGGAATAATAGAAAACTCTAAAGATGGGTTTTCTGTTTCTTTGATGATTTCAAATGTGTCCATCAACTCTTCCAGACCGTCGATTGAATAATCTTGCGCCTGAGTAGGGATAAGAACGCGGTTTGAAGCCACTAGAGACATGATCAACTCATCTCCAAGCATCGGTGGAGTGTCGATAATGACGTAATCAAAGTCAAGATTTGCATCTTGAAGTCTTTTTCTTAATAGACGCTCTTTTCTTCCCGCTTCTTTTCTAATCTCACCTTCTGAAAGGATCAGAAGCTTTGAAAGGTTAGAAAGGTGACGAGATGCTGGGATTAGCCTGATGTTTTTATACAGCTTCCCTGACATTTCCGGCTTCACGATTACGTCGTTAATACCAACGTCACCGATTAACCATTCTGGAACTAATGTTCTTTGAATTTGCACCCCAAAAGTTGAACTTAGGTTTGCTTGTGAATCGAGGTCAATAACTAAAACTTTATGACCTTTATTAGCTAGGTAACAAGATAACTGATAGCATTGCATTGTCTTACCAACGCCACCCTTGTTATTACCGATTGTGATAACTTCCATGAATCACTCCTGTTTTTTGTACTCATATAAAAGTTTGTTGGACTTGTTAGGAGTTGTCAAAGAAAAAATGCCCCTATCAAAAATTGTAGGGGCGATTAAAATTAACCTGCTTTTAAAAAAACTCCGATGGGTATATCGTAAATAGACAAACTTTTTATCGAGAAAAAAATGAAATCAATCTCACTTGCTTCTTCTCTCGTTGCCCTTTTGCTTGTTGGATGTGCGAGCACCTCGGGAAATCAAAAGGCCCAATCACTTTCAAGCTTCACTCTTTATAATATGCCTAACTCTCCAGTCATCGGAACGACAATGTCGGGACAGAAAATCAAACTTGGCGGTTTTTCCGGGCTCGTTTTTGATCACGAACAAGATGGGTCACTTTATTTCCAGACCGTCACTGACAGGGGGCCCAATGGTGAGCCGGAAGGAACAGACAGGCCATTTCTTCTTCCAGAATACAGCCCAACGATCGTTGTTTTAAAGGCCACAAAAGAAAATAAGGATCTTTCAGTCGCCGCTGAAATTAAACTTAAAAAGAAAGATGGATCACCTTTAACTGGTCTTCCAAACAGCAGGCTTGAAGAAAACCCAACGGACGTTTTCGGTCTTTATTACTCAGTTGATCCACAAGGTTTAGACACTGAAGGGATCACAACTGACGGCGAAGGCGGATGGTGGTTATCGGATGAGTACGCCCCTTCCCTGGTTCACTTCAACGTTGAAGGCAAGATGACCAGACGTTTGACGCCAGGCCAAGAGCTGCCAAGAATGTACAGTGAAAGAAAACCAAACCGCGGATTTGAGGCCGTGGCCCGAGTGGGGACTAAACTTTACGGATTCCTGCAAAGCCCACTTCCAAAAGAAACATCTAAAGATGGTGAGTTCTCAAGAATCGTGGAAGTGGACCTTGAAACAATGAAGACTTCGGCCGAATACTTCTACCTTTTTGCCAAAGGCAACGACAAGATCGGCGATGCCATCGCTCTTGATGCTAAAAACTTTCTGGTTTTAGAGCAAAATGGGAAAGTCGGCGAACAAAGCCAGAAATACATCTACAAAATCACTCTTGGTGAATCAGATCAAATGGTGAAAAAAACCATGATTGCTGATTTGAAGACAACTCCATTTAATAATCTTGAAAAGATTGAAGGCCTAGCGTTAATTGATAATAAAAGACTGGCGCTGGTTTACGATAATGATTTTCAAATTGCCGGGAAAACCAACCACACAACCGGTCTGACTCCCCTTAACGAGAGCACAAACCAGTTGCTAGTTTTAGAATTCAAAGAAAGCTTGCTCGATTCAAGCCTTTAATTACTTTTTAAGCAGATCGCGGATTTCAGATAAAAGCTTAACTTCATCAGACGGGCCAGCTGGCGCCGCTGGTGGTTCTGCTTTTTTAAGTTTTTGAAGCTGGTTAACCAGAATGAAAACTGAGAATGAGACAATCAGGAAACTCACCACTGTATTAGCGAATGTCCCATACTTAATTAAAACTGCGCCGGCCGCATTGGCATCAGCAAGAGTGGCGTAAGGTGCAGGTGCTTTTGCCCCTTCCTTCACAACCAAAAACAGGTTTGAGAAATCCACATTTCCTAGAAGAGCTCCAATTGGTGGCATAATGATGTCATCAACCAGGGATTTTACGATTGTCCCGAAAGCCGCCCCGATAATGACCCCTACCGCCAAATCAACCACGTTCCCTTTGACCGCAAATTCTTTAAACTCTTTTAGCATAATTTTATCCTCAACCAATTATTAGTTATTTATTTAGAGATTGCATCAAAAGCTATTGAAGGGCAAGCACCTATTTCACTAGACATTTTTGGGTGTATGAGGGATTTACAGGAGGGTATGTTTTTTAACCATTTTTATCAATGAGGTTCTGTATGAAATGTCTCGTTTTCCTTCTTTCTGCACTACTGACGACGGCCGCGTTTGCAGCTGACTTTACCAACGAATCTGAAGCAGGGATCGCCGTTGCCAACGGTAACACAAAGTC
>CAXHHE010000406.1:0-3224 GCA_964016365.1 uncultured Bacteriovorax sp.
ACAGAAGCCTTCGTCGGCAGCGTCAGATGTGTATAAGAGACAGATTCAGGGGCAGGCTTCGATGAAGCGATCTTAAAGCAGAGATCGGGATTAAGTGATGGAAATGGAAACCTTGACCTTGATCTACAAATTTGTCAGTCACTTCTAAGTGAAATCCACGCAAAAGTTCAACTAGACAATAAGATGGACCAAAACGGAAACGTGGTTGGTGGACGAGTGAAAATCATCTTTAAAGCGGGAGCATCTGCTCAAATCGCTTCATCTGCTCAGGGAAAACTTGTTGACCTTAAAGTGGGAAGTAAAAAAGAAATTCTTGCGGGATTCGCTGCTGGAAACGGCCAGATCAACTAACGACTAACTTCGGTTCTTAAAATGCCAGCGATCAGCTCTTCTGTATCTTTCAGAAGGGCGATCTTGGTAGATTTCAAATCTTCAAATTTATTCGTCGCTATTTCCAGGTCGTGAGAGCTTGGGATTCTTAGATTTAAAAGAATGTCAGCAATCTTAATTCCGACTGCACCTTGAAGGATGAACTTAATAAAGTGGATCATCGGCGCATTAGCGTGAAGGTGGATAATATCCTTATCCTGGAATTTGAAAATCAGGACAGTTGAATCGTCTGTCGTCTTGATATGCAGAGAAGACAGAGGAAGTTGAAGGTCCTGGTTGCTCTTAATTTTGTACTCAACGTACACATCGTCGTTCTTTGGATAAATAGCGTATGTTTTAAGTTTCACCAACTCGCTTGAAATCAGCGAGTTTCCGAAGTTAAAGCTTTGAGGCTTACCATCTTCCAGTTCTTCAACCAGTGACTTCATTTGCAGTTTAAAGTGTGACAGAAGACTTAAGAGGTGCCAAGGGTACTCAGCAGCTTCGCGCGCTAGCTGGCCTTTTAAAACTTCAAATCTTTGCTTTAAATCAAGCGGGTGAAGATTCTTGATCTCGCGTGCTTCAAGATCCAGAAGACTGAAGGCATGCTTTGTTTTTTCCGGCATGAAGTGTGCTTTTGCAAAGAAGCTTGGAACAAGGAGTGATCTTAGTTTTGCTTTTAATTTCGTCGGTCCATCAGAGAGCTGAAGTTGAATGATCTGGTGACCAAGCATCGAAGAGAAGTATTCTCTGAAGACGTTCAGGTTAATGGCCGGGTGTTTTGGCGTCAGACCAAAGTAATGATAGAAGGCCGTCCCGTATTGCTCTAACTTTCCACGGTAAGCATCAATCGGTGTTAATTCGATTCTGATGTCCATTGGGTCATTTTGGTTTACGATCAGAAGAAGAGGGAATTGTTTTTCCGGTCCAAATTTCAGGCCTAGAAGTTCACTTGAAAGACTTCTTTTCCCTTGAGTGAAGTCCTCATGAACAATCGGCTCAATAGCAAAAAATGTATCAAGCGATGTGGAACTCTTCGTCAGGTTTTTAAAGAAGCTTGGGTGAGGAAGGTGCCCTGATTCTTTGCTCGATACAGAAGATACAAGTTTTCCACCGATGATTGCGTCCTGGTGGAACTCAAAGAAAATATCTTTTTCAACTTCGCTGACAAAAATCGGCGTCGTGATTGGGTTTTTGTGCTTAATAAAACTTTGTAGTTCTTCAACCAGTTTGTTGAACTTGTTAAAGCGAGTCAGGTTTCCTTTAAATTCAAATGAAAGACAAGACTCTTTTGTTTTGCGGCTGACTTCGAATAAATGCTTGTTGGCCACAGGCTCTGCAGTTCTTCTCGTCAGGATATAAGCGAAATGAGCGATTTCACCTTTCCCTTTAAGCTCTTCCATGTTGATAGCAGCTTCAACTTTAAAATCTTTTAAAAGCTGTTCTACGCGGTCACTATGGCTTGGAACGAAAAGTTTCTGGTTCGTAAAGACATACACCATCGCATCTTTTTTCAGCATCGCTTTTTGAGCAAGGATTTGCTGAACCAGGAAGTGGTGTGGGTTAGTCTTTGGAAGCTCAGTTAAATTTAAAACGATGCGGTTATAAAGTGTATCACCGCTTGGAAGCTCGCCTAGGTTAAAGAACGAAGCCTGGCCCAGGCCATCGACTGGATCCTGCTTGTATTTCTCGCGCATGATCTTACAGATGAAAGGGACAATCTCATATCTGTGTTCGGCGGCAATTCTTGTCAGGAAGCTTAGGAATTGAAGCTCCTGGCAGATTTTAAGGAACTGGCCATCGATAAATTCAGAGCCTTCAAACTCTGGACAAATCAGGTTGTTCCATTGAGAGATTTTTACGTTCGTCTCCTGAGCTAGCCAGTGAGACAGTGCCATTGAAGAAACATGATTTCCAACGAAACGAGTGTTGATCGTTTTAGGAAGGATGCACACTTTTTCGCCTGCAAATGTTTTCTTTTTGCTTTCTGGTTTTAACCACGTCGGGAACTTGATTAAAAGTTCGTTAACTAAAAGACCAAACGTTAAGTGAGACAATGAGTGAGAGTAATTTCTGATAGAGTAGATCTTGTCGTCTTTTGGAGTTGAGATCAGTTTAATCAGCTCTGTCAGTGTCACGTTTTCAAAAGCGTCTTTTAGTTTTAACAGAGAGTCTTTGTACTCCAGAGTCGGACGATACCAGCTGTACTGATTGATCTGAAGTGAATCACATAAAAGCTCAGTCGAGCTGTCTTTAACGAAGATCTTTCCTAAGAAAGAAAGTGGGTTCATTAGGACATCTTCTGTCACTACCAGTCTCTGCTCCTTTGCCAGGTCCATGATGAACTTGATACGGAAAAGATAAATAGCAACAGCTCTGAAACAGTGGACTTTTAAAAAGTCGTCGATGTGTTTTTTTAGAGGAGAAGACTCATCTTGAAAGTGCAGCCAGAAATCCTGGTGCTGCCCTAGAAGAGACTTGTCTAGTTTAGCGTATTCAGCAAAGTGCATGAATTCGTGATATGTCTGAAGCTTCATCGACTTATTGATTGAGCACGATTTTTTAAACAGTGCTTGAGCGTCGATTGAAAGATTGCTTAAAGTGTTTTTGATAACGATGGCCGAAGCCGTGATCAGGCCTTCGCCTTTCCAGCCAGGGATAAAAAACTCAGAAGGATTAAATTGGGTAGGCGACGCCGTCTCGTCAATTACTGACGATGAGAAGCTGTCTTTCATCCAAGACTGTTGTGGTCTACTGTTGTGATCCAACTTTTTAATCCTAAAAAATAACCAACCAATTCAATTTGTTTTTGGCATAAAATAGTGACAAACACCCCACAGGAAGTCATGGAAAAA
>CAXHHE010000407.1:0-3152 GCA_964016365.1 uncultured Bacteriovorax sp.
AACTGAGCGTCTCGTGGGCTCGGAGATGTGTATAAGAGACAGGGCATATGCAAATCATTAAATTATTTTTATTCGTATCTTTAATTGCACTCGCTGGATGTAATAGAAACAATCATAAAATTGAAGTGATAGCGAATCCTAACGGTGAAGAAATTGATATTGAGAAATTAAAAACAGATATCGGTGGTCTCTCTACTGCTTCCGCTACAATGAAAACTGTCCATGGTGATATCGTTTTTCGCTTCTATACTAAAGCTGCTCCAAGAACATCTGCTAGAGTGATGCAATTAATTCAAAGCAAGTTCTATGATGGTCTTATTATTCATAGAGCGATTCCTAATTTCATTATTCAGACTGGAGATCCTACTGGTACAGGGACAGGAGGAAGCGGACAAAAATTAAAAGCTGAATTCAATGAGCTTCAACACATCAAAGGAACTATGGGGATGGCCCATGGAATTGATAATGACTCTGCTGATTCACAATTTTATATCAGCTTAACAACTCTCCCTCACTTAGATGGAAAGAATACTGTCTTCGGACAAGTTGTTGATGGATTAGACATTCTTCCTAAGCTTTCTAAGGGAGATCGAATCATTTCTATTACTTTGAATCTAAAAGACACTACGGCTAATTAATCAAATTGTTCATTTCTTAGACGGCCCCTTATAGAAAATACTGAGGGGCTATATCCTCACCTCATCTTCATTCATAATCTTCCCAAACAACTAACGATCTTTCTCTGAGGAGATTTTATGAAGAAGGCACTTGTTCTTGGTCTAGCAGTATTAAGTTTTCAAGCATTAGCAGACGTTCGCGTAGGAATTAATATTCCAGTTAAAAATGGTGGGCGCGATGATCTTCCAATGTGTTTAAAGAATCTTGATAACGCCAATAGAAGAATCAATGACCTTCAATCACAACTGATCTCTTGTCAGAATTCATCTAAACCAGGTGGAGGAAGAGAAGTTGAAGAACTTAGAAGAGAAAACAGAAGATTAAATGATTCAATTGATCGTCTAAATAGTGACAACCGTTCACTTTCAGAGTCAATTTCTCGCCTGAATTATGATAACAATAATCTACTAGATTCAAATAATCGTCTAATTAGAGAGAACATGGATCTTCGTCGTCAGATCGATGATATGCAAGCTCCAAGCAGAAGTTTAGGTTTCTTCAGTGTAGCTGGATGTAAGGATTTTGCTGGTAACGTTGAACTAAAACTTCTTCAATCGGCTGAAGGACGTATGCCACTTGAAGCAGAAACACTATCAACTCAAAGTGTAGCTTCGAAATACTCTTGTACATACGGTATCGCAGTTCTTAAGACAGAAGAGATCAGAAGCCGTGAAGCAAATAATTACTGCGTAGCTGGATGTAAAGATTTCGCTGGAAACGTAGAAGCGAAATTGATTAAATCTGGAACGGGAAGAAATACATTAGAAGCTCAGTATAATGCTATGAAAGAAGTAGCAAAAAGCTACAGCTGTACATACGGAATCAAAGTTCAAGCTTGCCAATAATCACAAATAAAAAAGGGGCCCGAAAGGGCCCCTTCTAGTCTTAGGAGGACTTAAGCGCCGATTAAAACCGAGCGCATAGAAAGGCTTCCAAGTTCAAAATCTTCATAAGGGAAAATCACTTTTTCATTCGGGTCACTCGCACCCAGTACATATAAAAGAGGCAGATAATGATCAATTGATGGGTGGGCCATCTTCCAAAGTGGATACTTTGAAGGGTCTTCTGCCAACAGTTGGGTCATATCGTGTTTTAAAATCGCGTCTTTAATAATGCCATCAAACTCGCGGGCCCATTCAAAGACCGGTGCACTTTCGCTGCGACTTAGTTGTCGAAGATTGTGAACGATGTTTCCGCTTCCTATAATGAGAACACCTTCTTCACGCAGTTTTTTTAATTCCTGGGCAAGTTTGTGGTGATCGCGAAGGTTCATAAAATTCTGATTAAGTGACAATTGCACCACTGGAATGTCTGCCTTCGGGTACATATGATGAAGAACACTCCACGCTCCGTGGTCAAATCCCCAGTCGAGATCGAGCTCGGCCTGATAAGAGTGGAGATTGTTTTTCACTTCCCCAGCAAGCTCAGGATTTCCAGGGGCCGGGTAGACGATTTCAGAGAGTGCTTTTGGGAACCCATAAAAATCGTAAATCATCTTAGGAGTTGGAGAGGCCTGAACCTCTACCCCTTTGGTCATCCAGTGAGCTGAAACCATTAATATTTTTTTTGGGCGAGGAAGGGTTTCCCCCAAAGTTCTTAAGTGGCGAGTAAAAGCATTATCGGCCAGCGCGTTCATAGGGCTTCCATGTCCGATAAAAAGCACCGGCATTTTTTGAGTGGATTTTGATCCTATATAAGTTGTTGCTGTCATGGCGATCAGTCCTGTTCCGGATAATGTTAAAAAAGTTCTTCTATCCATCCTTCTATTTTAAGCCTCTCTCGTAAATATTCATAATTCAAAGAATTTATCGACTCAATAAGCGAATCGAAAGGTGATGGGGAATGTTATAACAGAGTGAAATATTTATAACCGGCATAGGAAGGTGTTCTCATTCAGTATATAGTCCGGCCAACTCAAACAGGTCGTAAAATATGAAAGCTTCCATCCTTTCTCTGGTGTTATTGGTTTCAATTCAATCACAGGCCTTTGCCGGCAGTGCTTCTATTATGCCTTCAACTTTCACCGAGACAGGAATCCCTAACTCTCACCTGGTTTCAGAAAACGTAATCCGCGGGATGGCCCCAAGAAATAAAAAAGACATGCAAAAACTATTAGACTTAGGAGTTGAGAAGTTTTTAATGATTAAGATTGATACTAACGGGGATATAGCCCGCGAGATTGAAACTCTCCAGTCACTGGGAGTTGCCCAAAGCGACATGATGCACTTGGATTTTCCATGGAAAGACATCACCGATTATGGAGCTTTATGCGAAATGACTGTTGATGGGCTTAATATGCTTAAAAATGCTGAAGCCCAAAATCAAAAAATTTATTTTCACTGCACCTTGGGTGAAGACCGCACGGGATACCTGGCGGGGCTTTACAAAATTTACCGTGGAGATAATGAGTCGAGAAAAGAAATCTTTGAACTGTCTCTTATACACATCTCCGAGCCCACGAGACGCTCAGTTAT
>CAXHHE010000408.1:0-3136 GCA_964016365.1 uncultured Bacteriovorax sp.
ACAGAAGCCTTCGTCGGCAGCGTCAGATGTGTATAAGAGACAGGGACACTTGCATAATGAATCCCTGAGGGAGCAAGCAAGTGAGAGAGGTTGGTCTTTTTAAAAGCTTTTCTGGTGTAGGGAGAAATTCCATTTTTATTACCAGTGATAAAACTAAAAAGGAGGTTTGCGTTCTCTGGTTTTTTGAAATCTGCCTTCATTGACCTTTGGTACTTTTGCAGGAAAGGCGGGGGTGTTCTTGGGGGAGGTGGTTTTTGGGCAAGACCCTTTTCTATGGTTACTCCCAGTGAAAGGGCGAGAATAAGGCTAAATAAGACGAAAAATTTCATGCCTAACTCCTTGAAAAAGAAGGGGGCGCATAAAAGACTTAACTCTTTGAGAGTAAAGGGTTAAATAGTAGGCAATCCGGGCTTTTTGAGGTCTCGGGCATCAGATTTTGAATAGGTTTTTATGAGTCTTATGACATTAGGGTTTGAAGCCGATTACGCTCGTTTTTTTGCAGAAGATGATCTGCAAGGAAATGCTTTTTACTTAAATCAACTTCCAACAGACACTGTAGAGTGCTCGCTTAAAATTAAAAGCGATGTCATGCTTTCGGGTCTTCCGTATTTTGTGGGTGCTTTTAATTTTTTAGGTGCCCAACTCGATTACAATGATTTCAAAAAATACGAAGGAAAGAATTTTAAAAAAGGTGAAGTGATTACTTTCAAACTTCCTTTTGCCATTGCTCTTTCAGGTGAGAGAGTCGCGCTTAACTTACTTCAACAAGCGACACGGATTTCAACATTCACTCAGAAGTTTGTAGAAATCGCTGCCGGATCAAAGACCACTATTCTTGATACAAGAAAAACAACTCCAGGGCTTCGCCAATTGGAGAAATACGCTGTTAGAGTAGGAGGCGCACATAATCACCGCTTTTCTCAATCAGACGCGTGGATGATTAAAGACAACCACAAAACATTTTTTGGTGGTCTGGAAAAAGCATGGGCCTATTTTAAGTCGATGCAAACTTACTATCAAAACATCATCGTAGAGATTCACTCTCTTGATGAGTTAGCACTAGCGTTCGACCTCGGTGTTGAGCACGTGATGCTGGATAACTTTTCTAAAGAAGACCTGGCGAAGGCCGTGGCAATGAAAAAAGCAGGTGTGACGTATGAAGTGTCTGGAGGAGTGAAATTAGAAACTCTTAAAGATGCTCTATTGGAGGGAATCGATGCGATTAGTATCGGAGCCCTTACTCATAGCGCCCCTCATATTGATCTATCCATGAAGCTAAAACCTGTAGGTTCAAAATGAGCGATTTTGAATTTGATGTTTTAATTATCGGTACAGGGATCGCTGGTTTATCTGCGGCTGCTGGCCTAGCTGAAAGAGGACTAAGAGTGGCCATTGTCACTCGCGAAAAAGACCCTTCGCAGACCAATACTGTTTGGGCCCAAGGTGGAATCATTTACGCTAAGGGATCTGAAGAGTCATTAGTGGAAGATATTTTAAAAGCAAGTTCAGGAACATCGTCAATAGATGCGGCCAGATTGGTAGCGTACGAATCAAGTACCATTTTAGAAGACCTCTTAATTCATAAAGCACATTCAAACTTTGAACGCGATGAAAGTGGTGAACTTCTTTTTACCAAAGAAGCAGCTCACTCGACTCCAAGAATTCTTTACCGTGGAGATTACACAGGGAAAGATATTCAGATCACGCTTTTAAACTACCTGAAAAATAGTTTTAAAAACGTGACGTTTTTTACTTCTCATACGGCCATCGACCTTCTGACAGCTCTTCACCACGGTGTGAAGATCCAGCAGAGATATGAAGAAAACAAAGTTCTTGGAGCTTATGTTTTTAATCAGGAAACAAAAGAAGTTCAGAAAATCCTGGCGAAGTTTACTGTTTTGGCGACCGGTGGAATTGGAGCGATCTATCTTCACCATACAAACTCAGAAGGCGCTCGCGGAGATGGTCATGCCATGGCCAAGAGAGCTGGTGCAGTTTTAACAGACATGGAATTCATCCAGTTTCACCCGACAAGTTTTTACGCAGGAGCAACACATAGACGCTTCTTGGTAAGTGAAGCTGTTCGTGGAGAAGGTGGATTATTAATTAATTCAAACGGCGTTCGTTTTATGGGGAAATACCACCCCGACATGGAGCTTGCTCCTCGCGATGTGGTTGCCCGTGCGATTGCTGATGAAATGATTGAAACACAAAGTGACTGTGTTTACCTGGATATCACTCATAAAGACCCAGAGTGGATTAAAAACCGTTTCCCGACGATTTATAAACACTGCCTGGATCACGGTGTAGATATGTGCACAGACCGCATCCCTGTGGTTCCTGCTGCTCACTATACGTGTGGTGGAGTGAAGACTGATCTTAAAGGACAGACGACACTTAAAAATCTATATGCCGTTGGAGAAGTGGCGTGTACTGGTCTTCATGGAGCTAACCGCTTAGCTTCGACATCATTGCTTGAAGGAATGACTTTCGGTCATTTGGCTGCTCTTGATATCATCAAGAAAGTGGATAATGAAAAAATATATTCAGGTGATTTAATCAAAAACTGGGTTGATGGAACTGAAGAAGTTGATACTGCTCTTATCCACCAGGACTGGCAGACTCTAAAGCAAACGATGTGGAACTATGTAGGATTGACGAGATCAAAAGATCGTCTCTCTCGTGCAGAGGCCATGTTCAATGAACTCTCAGATGAAATTAACCGCTTCTATAAAGATGCCAAACTTGTCGACAGCTTAATCGGATTGAGAAATTCCGTTGAAGTTGGCCACCAGGTTCTTCTGGCCTCAAGACGTAACACTCAATCAGTGGGATGTTTCTACCGCAAATCTTAGGAAAAAAAGAAAGAGCCCGGCTTAGGGAAGCCAGGCTCAGTGGTAGGGCAGTGACCCTTGTAACTTCGTCATCCATGACAAAATTAAAAGTATGTAGGAGATAATTCCCTCGTCGCAATTTATTGATGAGAGTGAGAGATCCATGAGGGAGGTTCGTGATGCTCTCTCTTTTAAGTCTTAAAATGTTTTTTAGTTCTTATGCCGATAGAGTTAAAAACTCTGCTAGGCATGTGATCTGTCTCTTATACACATCTCCGAGCCCACGAGACGCTCAGTTATCT